>NZ_AMRL01000011.1 GCF_000299935.1 Oceanibaculum indicum P24
GGCGGTGGCGATCAGCGTGCCCTGCTTCGCCGCCTCGGCCAGGCGCTGGCTTTCCACGGGCAGGATATCGACCTTCACCTTGGCGGTGCCGCGCTGCTCGATCCCCAGCAGCTGGGCGCTGCGGCGCGACAGATCGATGATCCGGCCATGCGCGAAGGGGCCGCGGTCATTGACGCGGACGACAAGCGCCCGCCCGTTTTCCAGATTTGTGACCCGCACCAGGCTGGGCATCGGCAGGGTGCGGTGCGCGGCGGTCAGGTCGTTCTCGTCATAGATTTCGCCATTGGCGGTCAGCTTGCCGTGGAAGCCGGGACCGTACCAGGAGGCGATGCCGGTCTCGGTGTAGCTGTAATCGACCGTCGGGTAGTACCAAACACCCTTGATCTCATACGGGTCACCGACCTTGTAATAGCCTTGCGTCTTGGCGGAGGGCTGCTGGATGGCCTTTGCCGTCTGCGCCGCGAACTGGGCTTCCGCGCAGGCCGCGAGCGCCAAAGGCAGGGTCAAGGCCACGGTAGCAAGGCGGAAGCGGGAACGTGCAGGCAGGCGCCAAGGCATTATCTGGTGGCCAGTCATCTATGTGGAACAGCATTTAGTAGTGTACCGGCAGGACTATTCCTTGCCAAGGGCATCCGCGAGCGTGCCTGCCGCAATCGCGAAATAGGTCGAGCGGTTCCATTTCAGGATCGCCTCGAAATTGTCGTACACCATGTAGGCCGGTCCGCCGGCGCCGGCCGGTAGGACGATCTGCGCCGGCAGATCGCGCGCCGGCAGATCGCCGCCATCCGCGCGCCGCACGCCCAGCGCCTGCCATTCCGGGATCGTCTTGCGGGCCTTCTTCTCTGCAAGGCCGGCATCGAAGCCTGCCGGCAGCCGCACCACCCGGCCCCAGGTCTGGTCGCTCTTCCAGCCGACCCGGGACAGGTAATTGGCGATGGAGGCGAATACGTCGGGCAGCGTGGTCCAGATGTCGCGCTTGCCGTCGCCCGTATAGTCAATGGCATAGGCACGGAAGCTGGAGGGCATGAACTGGTTCTGGCCCATGGCGCCGGCCCAGGAGCCCAGCATCCGCTCGGCATCGATATGGCCTTCATCGACGATCTGCAGCGCGTCCATCAGCTCCTTGCGGAAGAAGGCGCTGCGCCTGCCATCATGTGCCAGGGTGGCCAGCGCCGGAATGACCTTGAAGCCGCCGGTGACACGGCCGAAATCGGTCTCGATACCCCACAGCGCGACAATCTGCCGGGCCGGCACGCCGAACTGCCCCTCGATGCGGGTCAACAGCGCCTTGTGCTCCGCCATCATGCGGCGGCCCTTGTCGATGCGCGATTGCGGCACCACCCGGTCAAGATATTGCTGGAAGGTAAGCGTGAATTCGGGCTGCCGGCGGTCCAGTTCGATGACGCGCGGAATGGGCTGGATGCCGGTCAGCGCGGCCTGCACCGTGGCGTCGGAGATGCCTTTCTGCCGGGCTTCGGCGCGCACGCCTTCCAGCCAGGCGTCGAAGGGCTGGTCGGCAGCATGGGCGATACTCGAAGCACCCAGCGCCATCCCGAAGGCCAGAAACGCCGCCAGGACCGTGTGCCGTCCCCTGCCCCTGTGGCCAGCCCCGGCGGTCTGGGTGTCCAGGGGGATGGCGGTGCGGGAACGGAAGCTGGGAATCATGGCGCTGCCTTCTGTTGTAACGGCCGTTAAGCATATCTGGCCTTCAGCATGTGGCACAGGCCCGGGCGCTTGGCAACAGGCTGCCGGCGGCCTTATGTGCCGCGGCGGTAGAAAGGTAGTGCCAGCGGTAGAACGCTACCCGAGACGCAAGAGATTGGACGTCGTCCGAGGCTGTGCTAGAAACCCGGCGCTTGCCATACTCTGGCGATGCCAGCGATGGATGGGTGGCCGAGCGGTTTAAGGCACCGGTCTTGAAAACCGGCGTGGCAGCGATGTCACCGTGGGTTCGAATCCCACCCCATCCGCCATTTTTTATTGTAAGTATAAGTTTTTAAAAGACATTTTTTCCTAGTGTCGTCTCTACCCCAGTTTCAACCCACAAATTCCGTCCAAACAAGGCCGAACAGGTTCGGACAAAAAGCAATAATTGTGCCGGATTGTTGTTCCGTTGGTGCATGTCAGAAATTCCGATAATGCGGATCTCGGCAGAACTCCGGAAAATCAATACGTTATAAATAACCATACAAAAATTGCGATGAACAGAACTCATATTATATACTAATTATGAGAAAAACTCATTTTTAGTAACATTGTTGCATGCCGTCCGTTCCAGTACGATTTGGCAAATCCGGAACGGAGGTAAAAATGAGTAAAGAAAATGTGAAAATTGAGAGTGACGATTACTTGATCCGCGCGGGAATTGCGATGAGGCGTCTGGATATTAGCAGGAGTAAGTTCTACGAGATGGTGAACGCCGGGCACCTGAAGACTGTGAAAATCGGTCAAATCCGCTACGTCCGAGCCAGCGTGCTCGAGGCGGCTATCCAGGACGGCATCGAGTACTGAACTACCGATTTAGTATGCCGGCGGCTCCCAACGTCGCCCCCCTTTTTACATAGCTGAGACCCAACCGCAGCGCAACTCGGAGTTGCGAGAATGCTTCCTGTTGCCGAAATCGCCAATCGTCACTTGCTCGAAACCGCTCTGCGCGCCATTGAGTACGGCGGCATAAAGGCCAGCCATACTAGCTTGAGCCACGATGAGCGCGCCGAAGCCCTGGCATCTGGACTTCGATGCCTTGTTCTCGCTGGCCAGGCCGGCTGCCGCCCCGACGACGCGGAGGGCCAGGGCGATGAATGAATCCGCTGCCCTGCCCGATCCGCGCGCCCAGCCCTACCGCATCCCGCCGCATAATCGGGAGGCCGAGCAGGCGCTGCTGGGCGCCATCCTGATCAATAATGGCGCCTATGAGCGGGTGTCGGAGTTCCTGCAGAAGGATCATTTCGCCGATCCGGTGAACGGCCGCATCTATGAGGCCTGCGGCAAGCTGCTCGAGCGCGGCCAGATGGCCAACCCGATCACCCTGAAGAATTTCTTCGACCAGGATGGGTCGCTGGCCGATGTCGGCGGCGCGCAATATCTGGTGAAGCTGGCGGCCTCGGTCGTGACCGTGGTGAATGCGGAGGATTACGGCCGCACCGTCTATGACCTCTATCTGCGCCGGCAGCTGATCGATTTCGGCGAGACGGTGGTGAACGAGGCCTTCAAGCATGATCTCGACGCCACTGCCGAAAGCCAGATCGAGGCGGCGGAGGAAAAGCTGGCCGGGCTGGCTGAGCGAGGATCCGCTGAGGGAGGATCGAGACCGATTGCAGCCGCCCTTGCTGGTATGGCGACAGAAGCGGCGGAAGCGCGGAAGCGCGGCGGCAATGCACTTGGGCTCGAAACGGGCCTCGCTGACCTGGATCGAATATTGGGCGGCATGGCGCCGGGCAACCTCATAACGATGGGCGCCCGGCCCGCGATGGGCAAAAGCGCCCTGGCCTGCTGCATCGCCCGCCATGTTGCCGCGACTGGAACCGGCGTTGGTTTCTTCTCGCTAGAGATGCGCGCAGAAGAAATCGCGCAGCGGCTGGCCGCCGATGCGACCGAGATCGCGTATGATCGCATCAGGCGCGGTGCCCTTGACGACGATGAATACGCTCGCCTTAAAGACGCCGAGCGCCGGCTGTCTGGACTGCCACTTGAGTTTGATGATACCGCCGGGCTCGCCATCGGCCAGATTCGCGCCCGTGCACGCAGAATGAGGCGTCGGCGCCGTGTCGGGCTGATCGTCATCGATCACCTGCACCTGGTCCGCAGCAGCGGCGAGAACCGGCTTCAAGAACTCCGCCGAATAAGCAGTGGACTCAAGGAGATGGCGCGAGAACTTGAAGTGCCTGTCCTTGCGCTGTGCCAGTTGAATCGAGGCGTCGAAGGGCGCGAGGACAAGCGCCCGCAGCTTTCTGACCTACGCGAATCAGGCAGCATCGAGCAGGACTCGGATGCCGTAATTTTTCTCTACCGCAGATCGTATTACCTCGAAAGAGAGCAGCCGCAGCGCCGAAGCGGAGAAGATCAGATTGCGTACACCGGACGCCTTGCTGACTGGTCAGCGTCCGCCGCCGCCGAGCGGAACAAGGCCGAGCTGATCGTTGCCAAGAATCGCCACGGCCGAACCGGCATGGCGGCGGTTTTTTGCGACCTCGCGTTGTCGCGATTCCGTAGCTTAGCGCCTGAACGGAGCTGACCATGGCCGGGTTTTACAAGATGTACCGTGGTTGGCTCAACCACCCGGCCCTGGCCGGCGCCAACGAGCCATTTTGCCGCCGTGCCGCATGGTGTTGGCTGATCGACGGCGCTGCATGGCAGTCGAACGGCGACCTAGATCGCGGTCAACTGTCAGCCTCGCTGAGGCATCTAGCCGCCACCTGGCGATGGTCAGTGGGTGCCGTTCGGCGCTTCCTTGAGCGCCTCGAGAAAGACGGCATGATCGTCGCAGAGACCGGCACAGGGCAGATGGTCATAACCGTCTGTAACTACGACATTTATCAGGCCGCCACTGAAGAGACCGGCACACCCCCGGCACAGCAACCGGCACAGCAACCGGCACACCTTGATGAAAAAACCGGCACAGCAACCGGCACACCGAAAGCCGCAGAAACTCTATTGTTTCCGGTCGAACCCGGCACAGCAACCGGCACACCTTCTCGCGAAAACCGGCACAGCAACCGGCACACAAACCGGCACAATAATATAAAGAAAAGAAAGAATCTAAATATCGGCGATCTGGAAGCGAGCTTCGAAGCGTGGTGGAAGCACTGCCCCCGCAAGGTCGGCAAGGGCCAGGCGCGCCAGGCCTACCGAGCCGCGCTCAGCAAGGCGACGGCTGAGGCGCTGGTCGAGGGCATCCTCCGCTATGCCGGGCAGGTGGCCGACCGGGACGGGCAGTTTATCTGCCACCCTTCAACCTGGCTACGCGGCGAACGCTGGCTCGATCAGGACGCCACCGCCCCGCCATCGGCCGACGACCAAGAATTCGACCGAGCGGTCGCCGCTGCGGCGGCTGCCGGCCCCGAGGCCCTGAGAGATTTTCTCAGCAAACAGCAGGAGACCCCCCGATGACCGACACGACCCCCGCCGCCACCGCACGCCGGGCGATTGCCGACTTGATCCGACAGGGCGGTTTGAGCCCGTTGCAGGCCCTTCGCCTAGTCTATGCTTGGATCGTCGTCTCGGACCTGGACCAACCCCATCCGGCCGCACCTGACCGCGCCAAACTCAACGGCGCCGCCGCTCCCAAGGAAGAAACCCATGCCTGCTGAACAGACACACAACCCCGACCGTGCTGAGCTCATTCGCTGGACCATTAGCGTTATGCTCCCGATGTCCTGGCCGGATCGGTGGAAAGTTCTGGCCGGTATCGCGCAAAGCTGCCTTCCTGCCGCTATGGCCGCGACTGAAGGTCATCTGGACGCGGCTCGCGAACTGGTTGGCGGCGAAATAGCCGAGCTGATCGAGCAAATGCCGGACGCTGCCGGGCCGGTGAAGTGTCGCTGGCACGCCCTGGCACTGGGTCTCAGCGGGAACCGACGGCACCAGGACGCCGGCCGGCGCTGGTTCGAAGCGCACCCGCATGAAGCCGCCATCCTGGACGCGGAGCTGGAGCGTCTGAACAGCACCACACACTAAGTCCAGACGATGATTTAAAATCATTGGAAGTAATGATTTAAAAACAACTAATAAAATGAATTTCCCTGCGGTAACATATGAACAGTTCAAATCAGGAGCAGGGGGATTCAATGTTCAATGCAGATAAATTTCTTATGAAGCCGACGACAAAAATTAACACCATCGTCAGCAAGCTGAAACGAATGGAGCGAATTGCCGAATCTTCCGAGATTCCACCAGAGTGGATTGCCGCCATTCGGAGGGATTTTCAGGTCATTACAACAAATGATAAACCACATAAGATTGAGTAATACTCATATTTCTGAGTAATATGACAATTACTCATAATGATAAAAACTCATAACTGACATTTTTACTTGACTCACACCCCACATGCATTGAACGATTTAATGCGTGTGGGGTGTGTTTCATGAAATTTCTTCGAAAACTCCTGGGTCTTGAAACCCGTGGTGACGGCAGCTGGGGTGAGCTGGAGCGGCTGCTGACGGCCGCCAGCGCGACGGCCGCCGGCCTCAGCGTCTCGCCTGAAAGCGCCCTGCGCTGCCCGACCGTCGCCGCCAGCGCCCGCATCCTATCCGAGTCCGTAAGCCAGCTGCCCTTGCACCTGTTCCGCCGGCTTCCCGAGGGTGGCAAGGAACGGGCTGACGACCATCCGCTAGCCGCCCTGGTTGCCTCTGCCCCAAATTCCTGGACCACAAGCGCCGAATGGCGCGGGACCGCCATGATGCAGCTCGCGCTGCATGGCGAGGCATTTTGCTGGGTGGGGCGCGCACGCGACCGGGTCGTCGAGATTGTCAACATCCCGGCCGGCGTCATTTCGGTGTCTTGGTCGGATTCAGGCGAACCGAGCTTCACCGCAACGACCAGCAGCGGCACGAAGCGCCCCGTCGCGCGCGAGGAGCTGCTGTGGCTCCGCCTGCCCGGCCCGAACCCGCACAAGCCGCTGTCGCTTGTGGCGGAGGCGCGCGAAGCCATCGCCCTCAGCTTGGCGATGGAAGGCTACGCGAGCCGCCTGTTCGCCAAGGGCGCGCGGCCTTCCGGCGTGGTAAAAGCCCCTGGCAAGCTTACCGACCAAGCTATCGCTCGCCTGAAGGCCAGCCTGACCGCCCTGCACTCCGGCACCGAGTCGGGAGGCACCGCTGTCTTCGAGGAGGGCATGACCTTCGAGGCGCTGCAGTTCAGCAGCGTCGATTTGCAATTTCTGGAGCTGCGCCGGCACCAGATCGCCGAAATCGCTCGCGTTTTCCGCATCCCGCTCCACCTTCTGCAGGAGCTCGAGCGGGCGACCCACAACAACGCCGAGCATATGGGCCAGCAGTTCCTCTCGTTGGTGGTGCTGCCCTTGCTGGCGCTGTGGCGCCAGGCGCTTGAACGCGATCTTCTGACAGAAGCCGAGCGCGCTGAATACTTTTTCGAGTTCGAGACGGCCGATCTTGCGCGAGCCGACCTGGCCGCCCGCTTCAACGCCTATGCGCAGGCCGTGACGAACGGCTTGCTGAATCCGAACGAAATTCGCGCGCTGGAAAACCGCCCACCCTATGCCGGCGGTGATGAATTCCATCGCCCGCTAAACACGGCCGCTACCGGCCAGGGCCAGGGGGCCGCCAATGGCTGACCCTGCCGCCCTGATCGCGCGTGAAGCCGACCGGCTGACCGAGGCGCTTCTAGCTGTCGCGCGCGAGGCCGTCGAAGCCGCCCTTGCCGCCGACGCCGCCCCGACGGTGCCCGCCATCGTCGCCGCGCTCGAGGATCTACTTGCCATCCTGCCGCTCCGCCTCGTCGAGGTGGTGAATGAGGCGCTGCCGGAGATCGCACAGCGCGCCATCGCGGAAGCCGAGGCCGAAATCGTCGACGCCCGCGAAGCGTCCGGCGAGCCGTTCCCCGAAGTCCCGCTACCGCCGACGGGCAATTTCGCCGACTGGTCACGCACTGCGGCTGAGACGATGATCGCCAATCTGACCGAGGCTACCGTCGAAGCCGAAAGCGCCGAAGCTGCGCGCGGTGCGGTCCTGGCCGCCCTGGCCGGCGCTGCCGCCGCGCAGCTTGCAGCAATGGCCGATACCGGAGCCGCGCGGATGGTGAACGCGGCGCGCGTCAGCGCCTTCGGCGCCAACCGCGATATAGTCGCGAAAGTCCGCGTCCGGACAGTGCCGGATGCCGACAGGTCCGAAGTCTGCACTTATATGAATGGCGCGGAATTCTCGCTCGATGGCCGCCCGGTGCCGACGCCGCCCTTCCATGCAAATTGCCGTTCGACTCTGGTCCCGGTCCTGGCTTCCGCCGGCCGCCGCGCCGCGCCGGAAACGCTGGAGTTGCGTTTCGCGCCGGCTGACGTCAGCACCGCCGGCAGCTTCTCTGGAATCGCCCTCGCCTATGACGTGCTCGACGCCCACGGCACCGCGTTCGCGCCTGGCTGCTTCGCTGCTGCCATCGCCGAGCGCCGCGCCGCCGGGCAACGGTTCCCCATCCTGCTGCACCATGATCCAGAGCGAGTTGCTGGCGTCGTGACTGAGCTTCGCGACACCCGGGACGGGCTCGCGATCGAGGGGCGCTTCCTTCTCGAGACCCGCGACGGCACAGAAGGCTATGCCCTGGCCAAAAGCGGCGGCATGGCCCTGTCGGTGGGCTTCAAGCGCCTTGCCGACCAGCCTCGTCCCGGCGGCGGCCGCACCATCACCCGCGCCAGGCTGGCGGAGATATCGCTAGTCGCTGTCGCATCGAATCCCCGCGCTCGGTTGACCGAGGTGCGGAGCCAAGCCGACCCCAGCCGGCAAGACCATGAAGAGGAGAAAATCATGGAAGACGAGAACACGAACACCGGCGGGGCCGAAGAGACCCGCACGACCGCGGACCTCACGACCGTCACCACCTCGGTGAGCGCGCTCGAAAAGCGTCTCGACAAGATCGAAGCTCGCAGCGCTCGCGCCGGCCTGTCCGGGGGCGATGAAGGCGCTGGCGACCAGCTCGAAACGCGCTCTTTCACGCACTTCCTCCGCCGGGGCCGTGAGGCCATGGGGGCGGACGAAGTGCGATCCCTTCGCACATCGGACGACACTGCCGGCGGCTATCTTGCGCCAGATCAGTTTGTGGCAGAGCTGCTTCGTAACCTGGTGCGGTTCTCTCCGATTCGCTCGGTGGCGCGCGTCGCGAACACCAATGCGGGCGCGGTAATCCTGCCGAAGCGGACTGGCACGCTGACCGCGCAGTGGGTAGGCGAAACCGGCGCGCGTCCGGACACCGCCCCGACCTACGGTCAGAACAGGTTCCCGGTGTGCGAGGTCGCCTGCTATGTCGATGCATCGAACGCCATGCTCGAGGATTCCGCTCTCGACATCGCGGGTGAGCTTGCCTTCGACTTCGCAGAAGAGTTCGGTAAGGCGGAGGGCAGTGCCTTCGTCGATGGCGCCGGTGCGCTTCAGCCGGCTGGATTCATGAATGATGATGACATTCTCAACACCGTCAGCGGTGAAGCTGCCGCCATCACCGCTGACGGTCTGATCCAGCTCTACCACGACCTGCCGGCGGCCTATCGCGCCAATGCGACGTGGTGCATGAACAGCAACACCATCGGTACGGTCAGCAAGCTGAAGGACGGCACGAGCGGTCAGTACCTGATGATGACTCAGGGCATAGCTAACGCGCCCGCAACAACTCTGCTGGGTCGCCCTGTCATCGAGGCTCCGGACATGCCAGACATCGGGGCGGGCGACTTCCCGGCGATCTTCGGCGACTTCAGCCAGTTCCGGATTTTCGACCGGATCCAGCTGTCTGTGCTTCGCGATCCATACAGCCAGGCCGCCAACGGCATGACTCGTTTCCATGCCCGGCGCCGTGTCGCCGCTGGCGTCGCCAAGTCCGAGGCCTTCCGTAAGCTCAAGATCGCCAGCAGCTAACCGGCCTGACGCCTGACCTGTAACAGCCCCGCCGGCTGCGGCCGGCGGCGGCGCCAAGGAGAAAAACGATGCGCGATTCCGCACAAAATCTGAAGCCGGTCCTGGTGCTGGCACCCGCCGCCAATGCCGATATCGGCACCACGCCGCTTGTCGGTACCGTGATCGACCGGCAGGGCTTCGACAGCCTGACCTACATCATCACCACCGGCGCGCTGACCGATGCGAATGCATCGTATGCCGTGTTGCTCGAGGAGTCCGACGTTTCGAACGATGGCTTCACCGCCGTCGCGGACACCGACCTCATCGGCACCGAAGCCGCTGCCGGATTCGACTTCGAGGATGACGGTGCGGTGCGCAAGCTCGGCTACATCGGCAACAAACGCTACACGCGCCTGACGATCACCCCGACCGGCGCCGACAGCGGCAACAGCCCGATTTCGGCCGTCGCCATCCTGGGCCATCCGCTGGCCGCACCGGTCGGCTAACCGAGACGTTGACCGCCGGAGAACGAGGCCGCGCGATCCGGCCTGGCGTACTAAGCTTCCCTGATGTGCGGCGGCGGTCAGCTGCGGATTTGACCCGCCAAGGGAGGCGAGATCGACACAGCCAGCAGCGATCGCGCTGGCTGGCCTGCCGGCGGCGGCTGCGCCCCACCACAGCCGCCGCCGGCCCCTTCTACCTCAAGGTGATCGCCATGATCGAAGTCCTGACCCCGCCTGAAACCGCCCTGGTGAGCTTGGCCGCCGCCAAGGCCCATCTGGGCGTGACCGGCGATGATGATGACGCAGCCATTGAAGGCCTGATCGCCCGCGTAAGCACGATCATCATCACCTACATCCGCCGCCCCATCCTGGCCGGCAGCTATCTCGAGACCGTCACCACGAACGGCTCGCAACTGTCCGTTGCGCTGTCGCGCTTCCCAGTCAGCAGCATCACAAGCGTGAAGCTCGACGGCTCGACCGAGGCGATGGACAGCGAAAGCTACAGTATCGACACCGAGTCCGGCCTGCTGCTTCGCGTGGACAGCTTCGGGCTCCCCATCGCCTGGGGCCGGCACTCTGTCGCCGTGACCTATGAAGCAGGCTACGCCGATACGCCCGCTGACGTGCAGCACGCTGCTTTGACGCTGATCGGCGCCGAATGGGCGACGAAGGGCCGTGATCCGTCGCTGAAAAGCATCGGGATCGGCTCTATCGCGCTCGGCTACTTCACCGCTGATGCTCTGCCCGGCCTAGCGTCTGTGTCGCACCTGCTCGAGCCCTACCGGCCGCCGGCCATCGGGTAACGCCATGGCCTTCCGCGCTCCCACGATCTGCAGCCGCTGCCGCAAGCCCAGGCCTGCCGGCCAACGGTGCACCTGCACGCCGGAGCCGCGTCGCCCCGATACCGGCCAGCCGGACCGCGCCAAGCCGTACTCTACCCCCGAGTGGAAAGCCCTGAGGGCGCAGCACCTGAAACGCCAACCGACGTGCCAGTCTTGCGGCGCGAGTGCTCGAATGGTTGATCACATACGCCCCTGGAAGGGTGACGCGGCGCTGTTTCTCGACCCCAACAACCTCCAGTCGCTATGTCATCGCTGCCATTCACGCAAAACGGCAAGCCATGACGGCGGCTTCGGCAATCCGACAGAACAGAAGCCCGGCTGCGATGCCAGTGGAAGACCTCTCGACCCTCAACATCCCTGGAACCGATCCTGAAGGGAGGGGGGGGCGAATATTTCCCTTGGGGGGCGGCTAACGCGGCGGGGGGGCATCTTTTCGAGATTCTGGAATTGAGCAAATGGGGGTAGGACGTGGCAAGAGGCCGGAAACCAGCGATAAAGGCGACGGCGGAGGGCATCGGCAAGGCCCCGCCCGCGCCTGCCTGGTTGCCGCCTGAAGCCAAGAGCGAATGGCGCCGGGTTTGGCCCGGCCTAGCTGCCCGCAAGACCATTACCACGCAGGACCTGGCCGCCCTGGAGGCCTATTGTCTTGCCGTCGGCACTGCGCGGCGCGCTCAAGCTGCGATCACGCAGGACGGTGATATCATCAAGACGGAATATGGTCCGAAGCGTCATCCTTCCTTTCAAACCCTCTTCCAATCGATGACCGAAGCCCGTCGCCTTGCTGCTGAGCTTGGATTGACGCCCGCCAGCCGCCACAAGGCCGGCAGCGCCGCCCCGCAGGAAAACGACGACCTCGCGGACCTCGACCTATGACCGCGCCCGCAACTCATCCGGCCTGGCTGTTCGACGGCTCCAAAATCCCCGACCCACTCGGGTACGGCCAGCGTGCGGTCGAATTCCTGAAGGTGCTGCGTCACCCGAAATCCACTGCCGAAGGGCGCCGGCTGCAGCTTGCCGATTTCCAGGACCAGATCGTCCGCCGCATCTATGGCCCGCGGCACCCCGACGGCCGGCGGAAGGTCCGGACGGTCTTTATCCTGCTGCCGCGCGGCGGCCGCAAGACGACGCTGGGGGCCGGGCTGAGCCTGCTCCACTTCATAGGGCCGGAGCGCGTGCCGGGTGGCCTGGTCCTCAATGCGGCCTCCGACCGGGAGCAAGCCCGCATCGCGTTTGAAGAAGCGGCCGGCATTTGCCAAGAAGATCCCCGGATCGCCGGAAAGCTGAATTTCGTGTCGTACCGCCACCGCCTCGAACATCCGAAGAGCGGCACCGTCCTGCGCGCGATCAGCTCCGACGCCGGCCGGCAGCACGGCCTGACGCCAGCCTTTGCGCTACTTGATGAACTGCACATCTGGCCGAGTCGCGAGCTGTTCGACGTCATACGCACCGGCCTCACCAAGACCGCCGAATCGCTGCTCGTCATCATCACCACGGCCGGCAGAGGCCAGGAGAACATTGCCTTCGACTTGTACAGCTACGCCCGCAAAGTCGCCTTGGGCGAGGTCGAGGATGAGGGATTCCTGCCGATCCTGTTCGAGGCCGGCCCTGAAGAAGACTGGCGCGACGAAGCCGTCTGGCGCCGGGTGAATCCGGGGCTCGACCTCGGCTTCCCCGACATCGAGGGGCTGCGCCAGCTCGCGCGCGAGGCGGATGAACGGCCGGCGGATCGTGAGGCGTTCAAACAGCTTCACCTCAACGTCTGGCTGGATCATTCGGCGGCGCCATTTGTGGACGGCGACACCTATGATCGCGGCAGCGCGCCGGTCGATCTGGCGGCTATGAAGGACCATCCGTGCTGGCTGGCGGTGGACCTCTCGAGCGTCCGCGATTTGACCGTGGTTCTGGCCTGTTGGCGTCTGCCCGATGACGCGCTGGCCGTCTGGCCCTGGTTCTTCTGCCCGGCCGACGCCCTGCGGCAGCGGTCCGAACGGGACCGCGTGCCATATACCCTGTGGGCCGAACAGGGCTACATCACCCCGACGCCCGGCGCCTCGGTGGAATACGGCGCTGTCGAAGACAAGATCCGAGACCTCTGCGACGAGTTCGATGTGCGCGAAATCGCGTTCGATCCCTATCTCGGACAGCAAATGATGACCGCCCTTGGCGAAGACGGGTTGCCCGTGGTGGCAATGCGCCAAGGCTCGCTGACAATGGGGCCGGCCATCCGCGACCTGGAACATGCGATCATCGGCGGCCGGCTGATTCACGGCGGGCACCCGGTTCTTCGCTGGAACTTCAGCAACGTTGTGGTCGAGACGGACCGCGCCGGCCTTCAGCTGTTTTCCAAGGGGAAGGCACGGGACCGGATCGACGGCGCCGTGGCGTGCGCAATGGCGGTCTCCCGCGCGATGGTGGGCGATGGTGGACGTTCAGTCTATGACGATGAAACCGCGCGGCCGGAAGGGCTGCTGATCCTGTAACGGAGGGCGATTATGGGCTTGCTCGATGATGGAAAACTGGCCGCGACGGTGGCGGCGGCGCTGCAGAACGTCGCCTATTCGGTGACGCTGACTCGCACCGTGCCGGGCGCTTACGACCCCAGCACTGGCACGGTAGGAGCTGGCACCACGACGAACTACACTTGCCGAGGCCTGGTCGAGGATTTCTATTCGATGACGCTGCAGAAGGCCTCCGCCTATCTGGACGGGACCATGGTCAAGCCGGGCGATCGTCAAGCTCTGATCCTGGCCACGACACTGGCGACGACGCCGAAACCCGGCGACACCTTTACCGCTCAGGGCCGCCTGCACACCGTCATCAGCGTCTCCGCTGACCCTGCCGGGGCAACCTGGACCATCCTGATTCGTTGATGCCTAGTCCAGAAGCGACGGCTCTTCTCCCTCCAGAAGTGATGATCCCTCTCCCTTCCGCGCAGTATTTGTGGCCCGCTCGGCATAATCGAGGGTATCCAAGGCCTCGACGGCAATCTCGTCGGCAAGATCGAGAATGCGGATAAGAGCATCCGGCGCGACACCCACAGAGTCCAAGGCACGCCGCGCCTTTCTCGAGCTCAGGTGTGCTTGAAGAACCAGGCGTGCCTCTGCGATGGACGCCTGAGTCGATAGGATCTCATCTCGGACCAGCATTTCGACCTCTAGAACTCGTGGATTGTCTTTATTCTTATGATGTCAGGCGTTATCTCCATCGCCTGAAGATGCCCGCCAATGCCGACCCCACCGCCGCATTCTATTGCTTGCGCCGCCATCATTTTGCGCTGAGCACAGGCAGCTCTAATCGCTTGCTCGATAGTCATGGACTTCGGAAGCGGGACGGCTGCTCCTGGCGATGGCGCCAAGTGGACGCCTCGCTCTAGCTCGACTGGCATGAAATCGTTGATGTTGTAGCTCAGGCGGAATGCCTGAATTCGCGTTCTGTCGGAGGATCTGCCAGCGATTAACATCTCGCCAAGCTCTGGCCTATCTGCATCAGCTACGCCCAGCTCATTGATCCGTTGCGAAAAGTGCCTGGCACTCTCGCAAAGAACACCCGGCAACAGCTCGATAGCTGATTCGAATGTGCGAACCTCTCCCCCTTGCAGGAAGCTGTACGCTGCGTAGTGAATGCCAGCTAGGCCGCGAAAAATGAAACCGCAATGAAGGTGCGATAGCACTTCCAGCTTCGAGTGCCGGCCCACTTCTTCTCCGGTAAAATCACAAAGCACTGTGTCAGAAAATAAGACACAAGACTTATCATCAAGACATACGTTCGCCAGAGTCATGCTGGCCTCTCGGCACTCAGGAAAATATTGACAAACTCTCTTCTGAGTTTCCGCTGATATTTCTTTCTTACACCCTTGGCTGGTGTGGCGATGACATCGTCAAGCGCCTTAAGCATTTCCTGCGCCTGGGATCGAACTGAGGCGATCTGTCGGGCCAACTGAAGCTCTTCCTGTGCCAGACTTGATGTCAGGTCGATGTTGCGGCGCTTCAGGTCGAGCTCGGTCCGCAGTACGGCCAGGCCAACAGCACGCTCTTGTGCTGTTGCCCCGACCAGTTCGAGTTCGCGCTGCGCAAGGGCGAGATCATCCCTCATGTCGACAATTCGACGCTGAGAATCGATCTCCTTGTTCAGGTCTCGGATGCTGGCAGTGAGCCCCCTCACCTGATCATGCAGTTCGGACCCTTGCGCGATATCAGCGGCGCGCGCTTTTTGCAGCGCCTCATAGCTGAGCTCTACAGCCTCAATAGACTGTCCATGGCCGGCGTAAGCCGCGCTGAGCGCGATCAAGTGATTGACCTCATCGCCAAGCGATTCGATCAATGAACGCTGCTGCTTCGTCATATCCGAAACGACAGGCAGAGCTTCCTTTGCGGCCTCGCTCAAACTACCCAGCGCCTTTTCGGCAGCAGGGCCCAGATTGGTCCAGGCGGCGATCATGGCGTTCCCAGAATCCTGCAGTTCCTTGCCTGCCTTCCGGAACGATTCGAGACCGCCGCTGAAATCGAGCTTCGCCAGCTTGCTGAGCGCTTCGATCAGCCGAACGACGTACATAACGGTGCCGGAAACGCTCTCGCGGATCGTAACCCAGATCGCGTTCATTACATTGCCGACGCGGACTGAGACGCCTCCGATCTCCTCTACATGATCGCGATATGCGACCATCAGGCCAATGACGGTCGAGATCGCCACTGCGATGAGCGTGAACGGGTTCACAGCGAGAGCGGCCGTCCAGGCGCGCGTCGCGATCGCGGCGACATCGATCGCCGTCGCCACCTTCAGAATTGCGACCGTGGCCACGCCGGCCGCAAGGCCGGCCAGGACATCTAGATTGTCTGACAGCAGGATGACCGCGCCGGCCAGAGCCGTAGTCACGCCCAGAGATGAGTCGGCGTTCTTGATGAAGTTTCCCCACGCATTGTCGAGCACGGTCAACGCCTGCCCGACGGTGACAGGCACGGTTCCGAAACGCTCCTCGATCTGATCCGCGCGGCTCAGCACGGCCCGGAAGATCGCCTCCGAGGTAAGCTTTCCCTCCTCAGCCAGGCGGCGAAGTTGCCCGACCGTCGTGCCCATGCCGGCGGCGATCTCGATAGCCAGTCCGTTCAGATTTTCCAGCACAGATCGCAGCTCATCGCCGCGCAACGTGCCGCTGGCCAGGGCCTGACCTAGCTGAATTATGCCCGCGGACGCCTCTTGTGCGCTGGCGCCCGAGGTGATGACCGCTTTCGCGGTCAGCTCGGTAAAGCGCAGCAATTCCTGCTGTGAGGCTCCGAGTTGGTCGGACGCGCGCGCTGTGCGGGCGTAAAGCTCCGCCGTGCTCAGATAGGCAGACCGCGTTCGTTGCGCGATCTGGAAAACCTGATTCTGGACTGAAACGAGCTCTCGCTGAGAGTTGGTGACCAGCTTGAGGCGACCTTCGACCAGTTTCCAGGCATCCGCATACTCAATGATTCTCTGGATGCCCAGCGCTGCCGCTGTGCCGAGGATCAACCCCTGAATCATACGAAGAGGGCCCAGCGTGGCATTGATTTGCCGCTGCATGCCTTCGAAAGCGGTCTCAGCACGCTTGCCAGAAGCCGCCATGCGGTCAAGGTTCCGCGCGCCGGTTGCGGCCTGCGAGGAATCGACCTTGATGCCGAGAGTAGCGATATCGACTGACATGTCGGGGCTCGATTTCAGCGCCCGACATAAAAAAAGCCGGGCGCGATTTTCATCACGTCCCCGGCCCCACCGGCTCACGCGCTACACATGGCGACCCCGTCGCCAATAGTGCTACGTTAGACTCCGATATCCTAACGAGAATCAGCTGAAGCAACAAGCTTGGTCTAAAAGCCCTCAGGCTCCAATTCGCCCGACCGAAGGTGGGCTTTTTCGTGCGGACAGCTTGACCCTTATTTTCTGCCGCAACCCCTACCCCGCTGCCCTGATCCGCGTCACCTTGCCGTCACCCGATTCGAATGCCGGCGGCTGATCGCAGAAATCTGCCCACGCCTGCATCATCCTGCGGCGCTTCTCGAATAGATCGCCGCGGCGATAGGCTGCCTCGACTTTGTCACTGATCGCATGAGCCAGCGCCATCTCGGCGACTTCCCGGGCGAACGACGTTTGTTCGGCTGCCCAGTCGCGGAAGGTGCTTCGAAAACCATGGACGGTTAGATCCTCGATATCCATCCGTCGCAGAAGCATGGCGAGGCTCATGTTGGAAAGCGGCCGGCCAGTCTTCCAGCCGGGGAACACATAGTCGCCGTTCTCTTCATCGCGGATCATCCGGGCCTTCTCAAGAACCGCCAGCGCCTGCCGCGTCAGAGGAACGCGATGCGGCCTGCCTGCCTTCATCCGCTCACCAGGGACCGTCCACACGGCATTATCGAGGTCAACTTCGGACCAGACCGCTTCCAGCGCCTCAGATGTGCGCGCAGCAGTAAGGATAATGAATTCGAGCGCCTGGGCAGCGACAGCATCACGGGCGCGCAGATGCACCATGAAGGCCGGCAGCGCATCGTATGGCATGGCCGGATGATGACGAACGCGGCGGATTTTCGTCTTGGGCACCAGCAGTTTGTCGAGGTGTCCGCGCCATCGGGCAGGATTATCGCCTGACCGCAGGCCGCGCACCGTAGCCCAATCAAGAATGGCTTCAATGCGGCCTCGCACCCTGGATGCTGTCTCGGGCTTCTCCGTCCATATCGGCTCGAGGACGCTCAGTACCAGCGGAAGATCAACCTCCCCCACCGCTTGATCGCCAAGGATCGGATATGCGTAAGTGTAGAGCGTATTTTTCCACTGCTGGCGATGCTTCGGGTTTCGCCAGCCCGGTTCATGCGCCGCGATATAGGCCGTAGCGCATTCCTTGAACGTCTTCATGCGCGTCTTGGCGGCTTCAGCCTCTCGCTTCTTCGCCTGCCGATCTGCCAAAGGATCGACGCCGGTAGCCAACAGCTTCCGGACATCAGCCGCTTTTGCACGCGCCTCGGCGAGTGAGACGGTGCCGACTGCTCCCAGGCCCATCTCCCGTGCGCGTCCTTCAAGGGTATAGCGGAAGAGCCAAGACCGTCCGCCCAACCTTGAAATCTGAAGATAGAGACCGCCTCCGTCCGCAAATCGGCCCGGCTCCTTGGTTTTCTGAACGAGCATCGCGGTCAGTCTGTTTGTTGTGCGCGCCATCTAAGAAAAACTCCTACCCACAACTCTCTACCCACAAACCTACCCACAAATGAAATTCGGATAGGGGCGAACGCGAGCGAACAGCCTCGGACAGTGTGTCTCAGAAAGTGTTGGAAAACAAAGAAAAATATAAACGGTATAGAATTACTTCGGACCCTAATTGGTATCCCACCCCATCCGCCATTCCTCCTATGGCTGCACATATTCCAGACTGTGACAGCCGGATCAGCTGCTGTTCCGCGCGGACAGGATACGCTCCACGGCCGCGACCAAGGAGACGGTGCCGCGTCGCCGTTCCACACCGGGCTCGAACGCAACCTTCCCGCTGGCGATGCCGTCATACATTCCGAGAAGCGCATCGGCTGTCTCTTTGGGGATCCCCGCTTCCGCAAGCATGGCCGCGCGCTGCTCAGGCGGGACAAAGGCGGGTGTCACCGGGCGGCCGAGTGCCCTGGCGAAGGCAGCGGCTACATCGCTGGCGCTCCAGTCCTCCGGCCCGCCGAGTTCGACGATACGCTGGCCTTTCCAGTCCTCGGCGAGGAGCTGGGCAGCCGCCCGGCCGACATCGATCGTGCTGACCATCGGAATTTTCTGGGCGGGCGCCATAAAGGTCGGCAGGACGCCTTCGGTTATCACGGCTTCCGCCACCTCGCTCCAGCTCTCCACGAAATAGCCCGGCCGCAGAAACATTGTTGCCGTTGCGGCACCATCGAGCAGGGTTTCCAGCCGGTTCAGGGTCGTGATGACCCCGGTACCGGAGGCGTGCTGCGCGCCAACCGAGGATAGCACCACGGCCCTGGGCAGTTGCATGCGCCGCGCTGCCTCGGCGAGGGCTGTACCGATCTTTTCCGTCTGTTCATGAGGATTGCCGACAGAAGGCGGCGGATTGAGCAGAAAAGCGCCCGTTGCGCCTTCCAGCGCCGCCGCCACCTCATCTTCATTGTCCATGCGCGCGATGGCAATCTGCACGCCGGTGTCCCGCCAGGCTGCCGCCTGTTCCGCCCGGCGCAGGACGATGCGCACATCAAGGCCCCGTTCGATCAGGGCGCGCGCTGTCTCGCCTCCAGCCCTGCCATTTGCACCGAACACCACCTGCATGATCCTGCTCCTTCCATGTTTCGATCCGTTCGGGGACCGTAATGGGCGGGCTTCAATGCGTCTAATGCATGCTGTATATACTCATCATGCACCAAGTGGATTTACGCCGGATCGATCTCAACCTGCTGGTGACGCTCGACGCCCTGCTGGAGGAGCGGAATGTCACCCGTGCCGCGACGCGCCTTGGCATGAGCCAGCCTGCGGCAAGCCGTGCGCTCGGGCGGCTCCGGGACCTGTTTTCGGATGCCTTGCTGGTCGATGGGCCGGGAGGCTATCTGCTCAGCGCCCGCGCCACGGAATTGCGCCCTGCTTTGAGGCAGATCCTTGCCGGGGTCGGCGCGCTGCTGGAGGCCCGCCGCTTCGACCCTGCGGTGGCCTCCGGTCCCCTTCGCCTGCTGATGACCGACCTGCATGCTGCCGTGCTTGCGCCGCATCTGCTCTCCCGCCTTGCGGAGGAGGCGCCGGCTGTCGATCTCGACATTATCCCGCCCGGCCCGGCCATTGCGGCGATGCTGGAGAACGAGATGGTCGATGCGGCTGTTGGCGTCATCGAGGTGGCACCGTCAGGGATTCTGCGCCGGAAACTGTTCGAAGACCGGTTTGTCACGATCATGCGCAAGGGGCATCCGGCGGGCGAGAATAGGCTTACCCTCGATACCTATCTGACCCTCGATCACATGACGATCAACGTCACAGGTACCGGCCCCGCGCCTGTGGACGAATTGCTCTCGGCCATGGGCCGTCGCCGGCGCGTGCGCACGCGCGTGCCAAACTTCTTCGCCGCGATGGAAATCGCTGCCGGTTCCGATCTGGTGATGACTCTGCCTGAAAGTCTGGCGCGCACCGCAGCCGGCGCGGCACGCTTCATCATGCTGCCGCCGCCGGTCGAACTCGGCCCTATCGCCGTCAGCCTCCTCTGGCATGCGCGAGATCAGGATGCCCCGCGCCACATGTGGCTGAGGAGCCTGATTGTCGCTGCCGCACAAATGTCCGTAGACAAGAATAATTCAAGGTAGCGTTTGCGGCGGATATTCTCTTTGTTTTCCGTGCCCTATCCATCATAATTTGCGCGCAGAATGTATATGGAGGGGTCGAATGTCCTTTGAACCTGTCATCGAATTCTTCAGCCGTGTCCGTGCCAATCCCGGCCTGCAGCAGGAGCTGACGCAGCGTCTGAACGCACTTTCCGATTCAGGCCAGGCGCCGGCCGAGATGGCGCGCTTCGCCAACGAAAAGGGCATCGCCGCGACACAAGAGGCGTTTAGCCAGGCATTGTCCGCTGCTGTTCCGGTAAGGGCTGGCGACGCGGAACTGTCCGAGGCTGAGCTGGAGAGCGTTTCAGGCGGTATGCTGCCGGACTGGATGCAGGAGATGAAGGACCAGCTTCTTGCCGAGCAGATGGCCAAGGCGCTGGAACTGATGAATACCGTGACGGCGAACATTCAGCTGCAGAACAACAATATCACTAGCAATATCAGGTGAGTCGCCAGAGCAGTCCTTCGGGCAGTCCTGTGATGCGTTGTTTCCTGCCACGCCTCTTTTGCCCCGGCGGGCTGGCGTGCTAGATAATCGGCATGACACAGACATCCCCTTCCGCTGGCGCTCCGGGTGCCGCTCCGGCCGCCCTGCCCGCCTCCATCGACGAGACCGTTTCCCTGCTCGCCAGGGGCGATTACGTCGCCGACCGCAGCCTCTCCACCGCGCTATATCTGGCGCTGAAGCTGGGCCGCCCGCTGTTCCTGGAGGGCGAGGCCGGCGTCGGCAAGACGGAGATCGCCAAGGTGCTGGCCAAGGCGCTGGGCCGCGACCTGATCCGCCTGCAATGCTATGAGGGGCTGGATGTCGGTTCCGCCGTCTATGAGTGGAACTATCTACGGCAGATGGTGGAAATCCGCGTCGCCGAGGCGGCGGGCGGGGCCGACCGCGAGACGCTGGCCAGCGACATCTTCCAGGACCGCTTCCTGATTCGCCGTCCGCTGCTGCAGGCGCTTGAGCCGCATGCCGGCGGCGCGCCGGTGCTGCTGATCGACGAGCTGGACCGCACCGACGAGCCGTTCGAGGCCTATCTGCTGGAAGTGCTGTCCGACTTCCAGGTGACGATCCCGGAGCTGGGCACGGTTAAGGCCGAGAAGCCGCCCATCGTCATCGTCACCTCCAACCGCACGCGCGAGATTCATGACGCGCTGAAGCGCCGCTGCTTCTATTACTGGGTGGATTACCCCAACGCCCTGCGCGAGCTGGATATCCTGAAGGTGAAGGCGCCGGGCGCGCCGGAAGCGCTGAGCCGGCAGGTGGTCGGCTTCGTGCAGGAGCTGCGCAAGCTGGACCTGTTCAAGCAGCCGGGCGTTGCCGAGACCATCGACTGGACGCATGCGCTGGTGCAGCTCGACCAGCTGAGCCTCGACCCGGAGACGGTGAACAACACGCTGGGCGTGCTGCTGAAATACCAGGACGATATTGCCCGCATCCAGGGCAGCGAGGCCAACCGCATCCTGACCCAGATCAAGAGCGAGCTGGCCGCGCACGGCGCGGTCTAGGGCCAGCCAATGGACGGCGACTCCCAGAAGGACGGCCCCCAGGATGGCGGCAAGCTGGTCGCCAACATCATGCATTTCGCCCGTGCCCTGCGCATGGCGGGCCTGCCCATCGGGCCCGGCAAGGTGCTGGACGCGATAGCGGCGGTGCGCGCGGTCGGCATGGGGCGGCGCGACGATTTCTACTGGGCGCTGCACGCCGTCTTCGTGAACCGGCAGGACCAGCGCGACATTTTCGACCAGGCCTTCCATGTGTTCTGGCGCAACCCGCGACTGCTGGAGCGCATGATGCAGCTGGTGCTGCCGCAGCTGCAGCTCGACCAGCCGCAGCCCGATGCCGCGGAGATGAACCGCCGCCTCGCCGAGGCGCTGATGCAGGGCAATGAGGCGGTGCTGGCCGACGAGGCCGACGAGGAGAAGCTGGAGATCGACGCGGCCTTCACCGCCTCCGACAAGGAGATGCTGCAGTCGATGGATTTCGAGAAGATGAGCGGCGACGAGGTACGGCAGGCGCAATCCATGCTGCGCCGCCTCGTCCTGCCCATCGCGGAGATGCGCACGCGGCGCTTCGCCCCCTCCTCCGCCGGCGGTGCTGTCGACCTGCGGGCCACGCTGCGCGGTGCCCTGCGCAGCGGCGGCGATGTCATTCCGCTGGAGCTGAAGAAGCGCCGCACGCGGCCGCCGGCGCTGATCATCCTGTGCGACATTTCTGGTTCGATGAGCCGCTATTCCCGCATGCTGCTGCATTTCATGCATGCGCTGACCAACGACCGTGACCGGGTGCACACCTTCCTGTTCGGAACGCGGCTGACCAATGTGACGCGTTACCTGCGCAAGCGCGATGTGGATGAGGCGCTGTCGAAGGTCGGCGAGGCGGTCGGTGACTGGTCTGGCGGCACGCGCATCGGTGCCTGCATCGAGGGCTTCAACCGGCTCTGGTCGCGCCGTGTGCTGGGCCAGGGGGCGGTGGTGCTGCTGATTACCGACGGGCTGGACCGCGATGCCGGCGATGGCGTGGCAGAGGAGGTCGAGCGGCTGCGCCGATCCTGCCAGCGGCTGATCTGGTTGAACCCGCTGTTGCGCTTCGATGGTTTCGCGCCCAAATCTCTAGGGGTCCGGGCGATCCTGCCGCATGTCGACGAGTTCCGCCCGGTGCATAATCTGGAAAGCCTCGGCGCGCTGGCCGAGGCGCTCAGCAGGCCCGAGACGCGGCGGGGCGCCGGCATGGCGTCCTGGCTCCGGCGCATGGAGGAAGTGGCATGAACAATCCCGCGGAAGACATTCTGGAACAGGCGGCGCAGTGGCGGGCCTCCGGCAAGCAGGTGGCGCTGGCCACGGTGGTCAGCACCTGGGGCTCCTCCCCGCGCCCGGTCGGCAGCCAGCTTGCGGTTGACGAGGACCGACGGATGATCGGCTCGGTCTCTGGCGGCTGCATCGAGGGTGCGGTGGTGCATGAGGCGCTGCAGGTCATGCAGGGCGGCGCGCCGAAGCTGCTGGATTTCGGTGTCACCAACGAACAGGCATGGGAAGTCGGCCTTGCCTGCGGCGGCAAGGTGCAGGTCTTCGTCGAGCGGGTGGATTGAGATGCAGCCGGCAATCCTGAAACGCCTGCTGGAGGAGCGTGCGGCGAAACGCCCGGTGGCGCTGGTGACCCGCATCGAAGGTGGCCAGCAGGCCGTCGTGACGCCGCAAGAGGCGCTGGGCGCGCTGGAACTTGATGCGGCGCCGCTGGCCGAAATCCGCCGCAGCCTCGCCGAGGATCGCAGCGGCATGATCGAGGGCGGCTATTTCGTGCATGTGCACAACCCGCCGCTGCGCCTGATTCTGGTCGGTGCGGTGCATATCGCGCAGGCGCTGGCACCGATGGCGGCGATTGCCGGCTATCAGGTGGTGATCGTCGATCCGCGCCGTGCCTTCGCCACTGACGAACGTTTCCCCGGCATCACGCTGGATGACCGCTGGCCGGACGAGGCGCTGGAGGATCTGCAGCCGAACCGGCGCACCGCCGTGGTTACGCTGACCCACGACCCAAAGCTGGATGACCCGGCGCTGATGGTCGCGCTGAAGTCGGACGCCTTCTATATCGGTTGCCTTGGCAGTCGAAAGACCCACGCTAAGCGGTTGGAACGACTCACGGAAGCGGGATTCGGCGAGGCGGATTTCCAGCGTATCCACGGGCCGCTCGGCCTCGATATCGGCGCCATCACGCCGGCGGAAATCGCCATTTCCGCGCTGGCCGAGATCACCCAGGTGCTGCGCCGCGCGCCAGAGACTGAGGTGAAGGCCGCATGATCTTCGGCGACACGCCGCTGGATGAGGCCGAGGGCGCGATCCTGGCGCACAGCCACCGGCTGCCCGGCAAGGCGCTGAAGAAGGGCCGTGTGCTGACGGCGGAGGATATCGCCGCACTGCGCGCGGCCGGTGTGCCGCAGGTCGTCACTGCGCGGCTGGAACAGGGCGATGTGCCGGAAGACAAGGCGGCCGCCCGCCTCGCCGCTGTGATGGCGGGCGATGGAACGGAGACGACCGCCCCCTTCACCGGGCGCTGCAACCTCATTGCTACCGCGGACGGCCTGCTGACCTACGATCCGGCCGCACTGGACGCGGTGAACCTGATCGATGAGGCGCTGACGGTCGCCCTGCTGCCACCTTATGAGGTGGTGGAAAAAGGCCAGATGATCGGTACGGTGAAGATCATCCCCTTCGCCGCCCCCGAAGCGGCACTTGAACAGTGTGAATCACTGGCCGGCAAGGTGCGTGTCGCGGCGTTCCGGCCGGTGCGTGCCGGGCTGGTGCAGACCGCCCTGCCGGCCACCAAACCGAGCGTGCTGGACAATACCGCCCGCATCACAGCGGCCCGGCTGGAACGCATGGGCGCCGGGCTGGGGGAAGAGCTGCGCTGCGCCCATGACACGGCAGCGACCGCCGCCGCGATCCGCCAGCAGATCGATGCCGGTTACGATCTTGTGCTGCTGTTCGGCGCCTCCGCTGTGGTGGACCGGCGCGATGTGCTGCCGGCCGCCATTGTGGAGGCCGGCGGTACGGTCGATCATTTCGGCATGCCGGTCGATCCCGGCAATCTGCTGCTGCTGGGCCATATCGGCGATACGCCGGTCATCGGCATGCCGGGCTGCGCGCGCTCGCCGAAGCTGAATGGATTCGACTGGGTGCTGCAACGGCTTGTCGCCGGACTGCCGGTGACACGCACCGATATCATGCGCATGGGCGTTGGTGGCCTGCTAAAGGAGATCGCCAGCCGGCCGCTGCCGCGTGAGGATGGGCACAAGATGACTACCGCACCCCGCAAGGCCCCGCGCATTGCCGTGCTGATCCTCGCCGCCGGTCAGTCGCGCCGCATGGGGGCACAGAACAAGCTGCTGGCGGAGATCGACGGTAAGCCGATGGCCACACGGGTGGTGGAGATCGTCCGGGCCTCGAAGGCCGGCCCCATAACCATCGTCACCGGGCATGAGGCCGACCGGGTGAAGGCAGCCCTGCCCGGCGATCTCGCTTTCGTGCACAATCCGGAATATGCGGCGGGGCTCAGCACCTCGCTGAAGGCTGGTATCTCTGCCCTGCCCGCCGATATCGACGGTGTGCTGGTCTGTCTTGGTGACATGCCGCGCATCTCGCCTGCGATGATCGACCGGCTGATTGCCGCTTTCGATCCGGTCGAGGGCCGCGAGATCTGCGTGCCGACCCATAAGGGCAAGCGCGGCAACCCGGTGCTGTGGGGCAAGCGCTTCCTGCCGGAAATGGCGGCGCTGGCCGGCGATGTCGGTGCGAAACACCTGATCGGCGCGCATGCCGATCTGGTGGTCGAGGTCGAAATGGAAGAAGATGGCGTGCTGATCGATATCGACACGCCGGACGCGTTGACGCGTTATCAGGCCAGCTAAATCGTCAGCTGTTGATGTCGAGCAGCGACTGGTTCAGCTGCAGGCCGGTCTGCACGGTGCGCAGATTGGCCTCGAACTGGCGCTGGCTGGTGATCTGCTGCACCACTTCATTTGCCGGATCGACGTTCGGCAGGAAGCTCACGCCCTCCTGACCTGTCTCACCGGTCTGCTGCTGCTGGCCACCGGTCTGGGTTTCACCCTGCTCTTCCGGCGCGCTTTCCTGCAGGACCGGGATCGACGACGGCGAAATTGGCCGGGTGGTGGACTGGACGCCCCCACCTTCCTGGCTCTGGTCGATGGCGCGGAGCGGCTGGAAGCCCTGGGTTTCATCAGGCTGAGCGGTGCTGTCCTGCGGCCGGTTCGTCTCTTCCGGTGCCACGCCGCGGCTCTGAATATTGGCAACATTGTTGGCGCTGACATTGAAGCGGTTGGTCGCCGCCGCAGCGCCTGAGAGTGCCGATCCGATACCGTCGATAAAGCTCATGCCTTCACCCGTGAATTGAGGATTTCTCTTTTCACAAATCCTAAAGTAAGGCGTACCCCCCGCTAAGGCAAGCCTTGCAGGTTTTGCTCACGCGATAGTGAGCATCATCAGCGCCGCAGCAGCACCACGGACAGCCCGGCCATGACGAGCAGGAGGGCGGCGATCTCGGTCAGCCCGATAGGCTCGCCCAGTACCAGGGCACTCGACAGCACGCCAACCACCGGGATCGCCAGCGTGCCGATGGCGGCAATGCTGGCCGGAAACAGATCGACGATGCGGAACCAGGCCCAGTGGCAGAAGATCATCGGGATCAGCGCGGCATAGAGTGCCGCCCACAGCACTTCGCCGCGCAGCCCGGCGAAATCGGGCGCCGGATCGATGAGCAGCGCGCCGAGGAAGATTGGCAGGCCGCCAAGGGTCAGCTGCCAGCCGGTCAGCGCCACGGTGCCGATCTGCCAGCTTTGCCGCTTGGTCACGATGGTGCCCATCGCCCAGGTCAGGGCCGCGCCCAGCATCAGCAGCGAACCGATGGGGGCGGCGCCCAGCCGGGCCATCTCCGGCCCGATCAGCACCGCCAGCCCGCCAATGCCGAGGACAAGCCCGATGAGCTTGCGCAGCGTGAAGGCCTCCTTCAGCACCAGGCTGGCCAGGATTGAGGCCCAGATCGGCATGGTGAAGGCGATGATGGCTCCCCGCCCCGCCTGTACCTGCAGCAGCCCATAGGCTGAGAACAGGTGCCAGCCGGTGACGTTCAGCAGGCTGGCAATCAGCAGCGGCTTCAGGTCCGCCGCGGCGATGCGGATGGTCTGGCGCTTCGCCAGCGCGAAAGCCAGCAGCGAGAAGCCGCCGACGAACAGGCAGATTGTGCGGAAGGTAAAGGGCGCGATGCCGGTCAGCGCCAGCTTCATCGCCGGCCAGTTGATCCCCCAGAACAGCGTGAGCAGCACCAGCAGTACGAAACCGCTCGCCGGCAGGGGCGCAGGCAGGGGAGACGCACCTGGCGGCGCGGTGACACGCGAGTCGGTCAAGCAAGGGCTCCGTATAGAGCTGAGGGTTCGCCAGCATTAGAAATGATTTGCGCGCAGGACAAGAGACTACCCGCACAGTTCTGCCATGCCGATACCGGCAGTCAGGCGGCGATGTTGATCTGCGAGATGATGGTATCGATGTTCTGCGCCGTCTGGGCGTATGCACCGGCAGCGCGCCCGGCCTGCTGCGTTGCTTGCTGCGTCAGGGGATTGCCTCCCCCTTCGCCTTCCTCAGAGCCGGCCTGCTGCTCTTCGGCACGCTGCTCGCGCAGTTCCGCCTGGGCCTTCAGCCGGGTCTGGTCGGCCTGGGCGGCAACGGCACGGTCCTGCGGCGATGGCTCGGCAGGCGCCAGGGCGGCGCGCTTCACAATCTCCATCTTCTGGATGGTGGCTTCGGGATCGCCGGAAACCGGCGAAACGTCAATGGAAACCTCGCCGCCGATAGCATAGCGGTTGCCATCCGGGCCGTTCTCGTACTCATAGGATGGAGAACTTGCGTAGGCGCCGCCGGCAGCGGCATGCGCCTGCTCATGCGCGCGCACCTTGCGGTCGATCTGTTTCAGCTCATCGACCTGCGCGCGTTCCTCTTCCGTCAGGCCGGAGGGATCGGTGGTCTCTTCTTCCTCGGAACTGCTCGCGGCGCTGAAGGTCTGCAGGTCGATCAGCCGGCCATTGCCGCTCTGCGTCGATTGATTTTCAGCTTCTGTAGTGGACGTCTGGTCGCCAGCAGCCTGAGTTTGCGATTGCGGCGCCGCTGAATCCTGCGTTGAGACGCCAGAAAGCGCCCCGGATGGCGCGGTTGCGCCGGGCGCTGTGTAGCTGATCGTACCGGTAAGTGACGCAATCATTGCGATCACCACCTCTTCCCGCCGTTCGCTGGCGGAAAAGAGTATGCTTGTGAAGGCGGCAAGTCAAAAGACTGCCGCCTCCGCAGCGATCCTAGACGCTGATGTCCAGGTTGGCGCCCCGGCCGGAACCTGCCGGCGCGGCCGGCTGTTGCGCGCCCTGCTGTGCCCCTCCCTGGCCTGCGCCGCGGGCGATGTCGCCGGCGGCCTGGAGATTGGCGGCAGCGCCCTGCGCGGTCACCTGGGCCTGCTGCTGTTCGGAGCGCAGACCCGCGATGGCGAGTGACTGGGCACCGGTTGCGCTTCCTACATTCATGGCGATTCCCTCATTGATTGTAACCTTGGCGAAGAATATAGGGCGATATCCCTAACAAAGAATGAACGTGGTTTACGTTGCCTCCCCCCTCCGCGTGGACTACCTTTTTGGAACGATTGTAATCAAAGTGGCGTTATCGAAAGCGCCACGGACAGTCTATCCGTTTCGCCCATCAGCCATCACCGGAACCCAGGAGACAAAGCCAGATGTCGAGCGAAAACCTGCACGCCCCGCGCGAACGCCTCAGCAAGGAAACTCTGACGATGCATCATGCCATCGTCTCGGTCATCGAAGAGCTGGAAGCCGTGGACTGGTACCGGCAGCGCGCGGACGATTGCGAGGATGAGAGTCTGAAGGAAATCCTGCTGCACAATATGCGCGAAGAGATCGAGCATGCCTGCATGGGGCTGGAATGGCTGCGCCGCAATAATGAGCATTTCGCCAAGTACATGGACGAATTTCTCTACAAGAAGGGCGATATTGACGAGCATTGATCGTCCCGCGCGCCCTCTATTCTCGTACTGTTCGGCGCGCATAATGAACAAATTCGTCATCCTGTAATAAAACCGCAAACCCCCGTGGCTATAGTCCGAACGGATTTTGGATATCCGTCAGGATTGTTAGCAAACGGGGGTTTTGCATGTCTCTTTTCCGTAATATGGCCATGGCGCTGTCGCTGGGTGTGCTCGTCGCGGGCTGCGCCACGGCGGACTCGCACAAGATGTCTTCGCCCTACGACAAGCCGGGCTTCACCACCATGGTGGAAGATGGCCGTCTCTGGGTGTTCAAGACCGGTTCCAAGGAGCTGGCGGACTTCCAGAAGAAGGGCGAGCCCGCCAAGCAGGTGACCCGCATCGCCGCCGGCCCGAACCGGATGACGGTAAAGTCCACCGACAGCGCGACGATCGACGCCTATATCGTCCAGAAGGCCGGCTTCGAGACCAAGATCGAGGATGGCCGCCTGTGGGTGTTCAAGTCGGGCTCCAAGGAGTGGGCGGCGTTCGAGAAGAGCGGCGAGCCGGCGAAGCAGGTGACCCGCATTGCTGCCGGCCCCGGCGGGATGACCATCAAGTCGAGCGACTCCAAGGTCATCGATGAGTATCTGGCGGCGAAGTAAGCCTTCTGCCGGACAGCATGGAACGGGCGTCCTTCGGGGCGCCCGTTTTCGTTGTGCGCTCCGCTCATGCTGTCTTGCACCGGGCGCGGGTTGCGTATGGAGAGGCGGCTGTTAAGCTGCCTGCAACCTTAACAACTATAAAAGACGCCCCCTTCATGACAGCTTCCGACAGCAACCCGGCAGGCAACTGGCCGGAGCAGATATTCGCGGTGCTGAAACGCGCCGAAATTCGTCAGGTCGGCTATGTGCCGGATGCCGGCCACAGCCGGTTGATCAAGCTGTGCCAGGCTGATCCGGACATGCACACGGTCTCCCTGACCACCGAGGAGGAAGGCATCGCCCTTGCCGCCGGTGCCTGGCTGGGCGGGCAGCGCGCGGCCCTGCTGATGCAGAGCAGCGGCGTCGGCAATTGCGTGAACATGCTCTCGCTGGCGAAATCCTGCCGCTTTCCGCTGCTGACGCTGGTGACGATGCGCGGCGAATGGGCGGAGTTCAACCCCTGGCAGCTGCCGATGAGTCAGGCCACGCCGCAATCCTTCGAGATGATGGGCGGGCTGGTCTATCGCGCCGACACGCCGGAAGAAGTGGCGGAGACCGTCGAGGCCGCCGCCGACATCGCCTTCAATGGCGACAGCGTCGCCGCCGTGCTGCTGGGGCAGCGCCTGATCGGCCGCAAGCAATGGGTGAAGAAATGAGCCGTTCCAACAAGCTGGACCGCCGCGCGGTTGCCAAGGCCCTGCTGGACGGGCGCGACGATAACCTCCTGGTCGTCACCGGCCTCGGCTCCACCACCTATGACGCCTTTGCCGCCGGCGATCATGACCTGAACTTCTATCTGTGGGGCGCCATGGGTGGTGCCGCCATCATGGGGCTGGGCATCGCGCTGGCCCAGCCGGACCGCAAGGTGCTGGTCATCACCGGCGATGGCGAGATGCTGATGGGCATGGGCGCGCTCGCCACCATCGGCGTACAGCATCCGGCCAACCTCTCCATCGTTGCCTTCGACAATGCGCATTATGGCGAGACCGGCATGCAGGCCAGCCACACCGGCAAGGGCGTCGATCTGGTCGGTGTTGCGAAGGCCTGCGGCATTCCCGACTGCCGCGACGTGAACGATATGGAGGGCGTGGCCGAGCTGAAGGCGCGCATCCGCCAGGGCGGCAGCACGCTGTTCGCCCGCGTCGGCATTTCCGCTGAGGAGACGCCGCGTGCCCTGCCGACCCGGGACGGCGTCGAGCTGAAGCTGCGCTTCCGCAAGGCGCTGGGAGTCTAGGCGCCATGCCCGCCTCCAACCTGTTCAATGCCGAGGAAATCCTCGACGGCATCTGTGGGTGGGTGCGGATCGAAAGCCCGACCTACGAGCCGGAACGGGTGAACCGCATGATGGACGAAGCCGAGGGGGCAATGCGCGCCCTCGGTGCCGCCATCGAGCGGATTCCCGGTACTGATGGTTATGCCGATGTGGTGAAGGCCACCCTGCCCTTCGGCGACGATCCGGATGCGCCCGGCATCCTGGTGCTGGGTCATCTCGACACGGTGCATCCCGGTGGCACCATAGACGGACCGCTGCAACTGCGCCGCGAGGGCGACAAGGTCTTCGGTCCGGGCATCTACGACATGAAGGGCGGGATGTACCTCGCCTATTACGCGCTGCGGCAGATGCTGAAGGCCGGCCAGAAGCCGGCCCTGCCGGTCACCTTCCTGTTCATCCCGGACGAGGAGGTCGGCAGCCCCTCGACCCGGGCGATGATCGAGGCCGAGGCGAAGTGCAGCCGCTGCGTGCTGGTGCCGGAACCCTCGCGCCAGGGCAATGTGGTGACCGGCCGGCATGCCTTCCTGCGCTATCGGCTGCACATCCATGGCAAGCCGGCCCATGCCGGGGCGGACAATCGCGCCGGCCGCAGCGCTATCCGCGCCATGGCCCGGCTGATCGACCGGCTGGAGGGGATGTCCGATTTCGAGCGCGGCATCACCTACTCCGTCGGTGTGGTGCGCGGCGGCCAGTGGGTGAACGTCATCCCCATCGAGTGTACGGCGGAAGTGCTGTGCGTTGCCCCGACCGAGGAAGCCTTCGCCGAGGTGCAGGCGACCATGGCGGCCCTGAAACCGGACGATCCGGAGGTGACGCTGGTGGTCGAGCCGGGGCCGGTGCGGCCGCTGTTCCGTGCCAGCGAGGGCACCATGGCGCTGTACGAGATGGCGCGCCAGCTGTCCGAGGCGGAGGGCATCACGCTGACCCACGGCCAGTTCGGCGGCGGCAGCGATGGCAATTTCACCGGCGCGCTGGGCGTACCGACGCTGGACGGGCTGGGCGTGCGCGGCGGCGGCCCGCATACCCATGGCGAACATTTGCTGGTGTCGTCGCTGGAGCCGCGCGCCCGGCTGCTAGCCGGCCTTTTCGAATCGATCCGGTAATGCTAATCGCCTGACGCGGCGCGCAGCCGTGCCCGATAGATCGAATAGAGCCCGGCAGCGACGATCAGGCTGGCCCCGGCTACCGTCCAGCCATCCGGCAGGTCGCCGAACACCAGCCAGCCCAGGATCGTCACCAGCACCAGCTGGGTATATGTGAAAGGCTGCAGCGCCGAGGCTGGCGCCAGGGTGAAGGCCTTCATGAACACGGTATGCCCCGCCGCGCCCAGAATGCCGATCAGCAGCAGCAGAAACCAGCCAAGCGGCGTCGGCTCTGTCCAGTGGAACGGCACCACGACGCTGGTCATGGCCAGGCCGATTACCGCTGTCCACAACGCCGTGGTTGGCGCCGGGTCGTAGCGTCCGACGATGCGCAGCATGATCTGATAGACCGCCCACATGGCAGTACCGATCAGCGTCAGGATTGTGCCGGTGCTCATGCTCTCGAAGCCCGGCCGGACGATGATCAGCACGCCGACGAACCCCACAATCACAGCCGTCCAGCGCCGCCAGCCAACCCTTTCCCCCAGGAACGGCACGGAAAGCGCCACCACCATCAGCGGCGCGCTGGCGGCGATGGCCTGCACATCGGCCAGCGGCAGGTATTTCAGCGCGGCCACGAAGAAGCCCATCTCGATGACCAGCAGCGCTGCCCGTGCGCCCTGCAGCAGTGGCCGTTGCGAGCGCCAGGTCAGCCCGCCATGTCTTTTGTAGGACAGCGCCAGCGCGATCGGCACGAAGATCAGGAAGCGGACCCAGAGGATCTGCGCGATGCTATGGCTCTGGCCCAGCACCTTGTTCAGTGTATCGACGCAGGCGAACATGAAGACGCCAACCAGCACGATGGCAATGCCGGCCTTCAGCGATTGCGCCTCCTGATCGGCGGCGGTCAGCGCCATGCGGGCGCCCTATTCCCAGCTATTGGCATTTTTGTCGAAGTCTTTGCTCTGCGCCCTGACCACGCAGAAGCGGTGGCCCGTCGGCGCGGCCATCACAACCCAGCCCTTGATCTCGGCGATCTTCCTGGCGCCCAGCTTTTCCAGCCGGGCAACCTCCGCCGGGATATCGTCGGCTTCGATGTCGAGATGCACGCGGCTCGGGTGATCGACCCTCTGCACCTCGATATCCATTTCCCCTGACGGCATCTCCAGCTTGATATAGCCGGCATCCTCAGTGGCCTTGTCCCGCCGCCGCGGCAGGCCGAGCGCCTGGCTCCAGAATTCGGCCGCCCCGTCGAGATCCTCGCCGAGGCAGTCGATGATGAAGCCGCCAAGCCTGCTGCGGTGCATGGGAAGACTCCTCGGAAAAGACCTAGCCGCGCCCGACGAAGGGCATCTTGGTCGCCATGACGGTCATGAACTGAACATTGGCGTCCAGCGGCAGGCTGGCCATGTAGGCGACCGCGCTGCCGACATGGGCGACATCCATGCGCGGCTCGACCATCATCGTGCCGTTGGGCTGCGGCACGCCCTTGGTCATGCGCTCGGTCATCTCGGTCGCCGCGTTGCCGATATCGATCTGGCCGCAGGCGATGTCGTACTGACGGCCATCCAGCGAGGTGGATTTGGTGAGGCCGGTCACCGCATGCTTCGTCGCCGTATAAGGCGAGGAGAATGGCCGCGGCGCATGCGCCGAGATCGAGCCGTTATTCACGATGCGGCCGCCGCGCGGCGACTGGTCCTTCATGATGCGGAAGGCTTCCTGGGTGCACAGGAAGGTGCCGGTCAGGTTGGCATCCACGACATTCTTCCACTGCTCGTAGCTGAGGTCTTCCAGCGGAATCGCGGGCGCGCCCATGCCGGCATTGTTGAACAGGAAGTCGAGGCGGCCGAATTTCGCCTTCACGGCGGCGAACAGCGCCTTCACCGAGGCCGGATCGCCGACATCGGTCGGCACCACCAGCGCCTCGCTGCCGGCTTCCGCGATCAGCGCGGCGGTGGCTTCCAGCGGCTCCTTGCGGCGGCCGGCGAGCCCGACGACGAAGCCGTCCTTCGCCAGCGCCAACGCCGCCGAGCGGCCGATACCCGTCCCCGCTCCCGTCACGATCGCGACTTTTGCAGCCATGTTTCCTCTCCTTTGCTTGAAATCGGCCAGAGCCTTTATGAGCGCCATTCTCGCCATGTCACGACAGAGGGCAAGCCATGTTCCGCGAGGGCAGCCATTCGCCTTGACACTGTTCATGTGAGTGAACAGGATCGACACAAATATGAACAAAAGGACGTGCCGGATCGAACAGGCGCGCCGACAGGAGGAAACGCCCATGGGCCCGCTGCACGGCGTGCGCATACTCGACCTGACATCGGTGATGATGGGGCCTTACGCGACCCAGCTGCTGGGCGATATGGGCGCCGAGGTGCTGAAGGTCGAAAGCCCCGAGGGCGATATCGTGCGCCAGATCGGCCCCGGCCGGTCGCCGGGCATGGGCGGGATGTTCCTGCAGCTGAACCGCAGCAAGCGCAGCATCGTCCTCGATCTCAAGAAGCCGTCCGGCAAGGCGGCGCTGATGCGCGTCGCCGCTTCCTGCGATGTGCTGATGTACAATCTGCGCCCGCAGGTGATGCAGCGTCTCGGCCTCGGCTATGAGAAGATTGCCGAGGCTCGTCCGGACATTATCTATGCCGGCCTGTTCGGCTATGGCCAGGACGGCCCCTATGGCGCCCTGCCCGCCTATGACGATCTGATCCAGGGGGCGAGCGCCATCCCCTCGCTGATCGCGCAGGCCGGCGATGGCACGCCGCGCTACGTACCGCTGACCATGGCCGACCGAATTGTCGGGCTGCATGCGGTGAATGCGGTGCTGGCCGCCCTGTTCCATCGGCAGAAGACCGGTGAGGGCCAGCGCATCGACATCCCGATGTTCGAGACCATGGCCAGCTTCGTTCTGGGTGACCATCTGGGCGGGCTGACCTATGACCCGCCACTGGACAAGGGCGGCTATCCGCGCCTGCTGTCGAAGCACCGTGCGCCCTACCGCACGAAGGACGGGTACATCTGCGCGCTGATCTACAATGACAAGCACTGGCGCAATTTCTTCGCCGCCATCGGCCAGCCGGAGAAGGCCAGTGACCCGCGCTACGCCAATCATGGCAGCCGCATCCGCCATATCGACGCGATCTATGAGGAGGCGGCAGCGATCTTCGCCACCCGGACCACGGCGGAATGGAAGACGCTGCTGGACGAGGCGGATATCCCGGTGATGCCGCTGCACACGCTGGAAAGCCTGCTGGAAGACCCGCATCTGGCAGCCTGCGGCTTCTTCCGGCCGGTCCAACACCCCAGCGAGGGCGCCATCCGCACCATGCGGGTGCCCAGCCGCTGGACCGCAACCCAGCCGGACCCCAAGATTCCCGCCCCCCGCCTCGGCGGGCAGACCCGCGCCATCCTGCGCGAGGCCGGCCTGAGCGACACGGATATCGACGAGCTACTGACAGACGGCGCCGCGATTGCCGCCTCCGAACCGGAAGAAATGGAGACACGCTGATGGATTTCGCCCTCACCCCCGATCAGGAAATGGTCCGCGAGGCGATCACCCGCATCTGCGCCGGGTTCAACGATGATTACTGGCGCGAGAAGGACAAGAGCGGCGACTTCCCGACCGAATTCTACGATGCGATGGCGAAGGATGGCTGGCTCGGCATCTGCATCCCGGAGGAATATGGCGGCTCCGGTCTTGGCGTCAGCGAGGCCACGGTGATGATGCGGGCGATTGCCGAATCTGGGGCCGGCATGAGCGGCGCCTCGGCGGTCCATATCAATGTGTTCGGCCTCAACCCCGTGCTGGTCTTCGGCACCGAGGAACAGAAGCACCGCATGCTCACGCCGATGCTGCAGGGCAAGGAGAAATGCTGCTTCGCCGTCACCGAGCCGAACACCGGCCTGAACACCACACAGCTTAAGACCCGCGCCGAGCGCAAGGGCGACCGCTATGTGGTGAATGGCAACAAGGTGTGGATATCGACCGCGCAGGAGGCCCACAAGATCCTGCTGCTGGCACGCACAACCCCACTTGAGGAGGTGAAGAAGCCGACCCACGGCCTCAGCCTGTTCTATACCGATCTCGACCGCAGCCGGATCGAGATCCGCGAGATCGAGAAGATGGGCCGCCATGCCGTCGATTCGAACGCGCTGTTCATCGACGATTTCGAAATTCCGGTCGAGGACCGCATCGGCGAGGAAGGCCGGGGCTTCGAATATATCCTGCACGGCATGAACCCGGAGCGCGTGCTGATCGCCGCCGAGGCCATCGGGCTTGGAATGCTGGCGCTGCAGCGGGCCACGCAATACGCCAAGGAACGCATCGTGTTCAACCGCCCCATCGGCCAGAATCAGGCGATCCAGCACCCGCTGGCGGCGAACTGGATGGAGCTAGAATCGGCCTGGATGATGGTGCTGAAGGCGGCCTGGGAATATGACAAGGGCCTGCCCTGCGGGGCCGCCGCGAACGCCGCCAAATATCTCGCCGGCGAGGCCGGGTTCAATGCCTGCCAGCAGGCGATCATGACCCATGGCGGCATGGGCTATGCCAAGGAATATCATGTGGAGCGCTATCTGCGCGAAGTGATGATCCCGCGCATCGCCCCGGTTAGCCCGCAACTCGTGCTCAGCTACATTGCCGAGCGGGTGCTGGGCCTCCCCAAATCCTATTGAGCGCGATGAAGCCGGTTTCCGCCGAAAACTTCGATATCGCTGCCCATGTCCGGGCGGGCGACCGGGTGATCTTCGGGCAGGCCTCGGCGGAGCCGCTGACCCTGACCCGGGCGCTGGTCGCGCAGAAAGCGGAGATCGGCCCCTTCTCGGTCTTTCTCGGCGCCTGCTACTCCGACTGTTTCGCGCCGGACACTGCGGAGGGCATCGCGGTCTCCGCCTATGGCGCGGTCGGCGTGGCGGGGCAGCTTGCGAAGGCGGGCCGGCTGGACGTCTTGCCCTGGCATTACAGAGCGCTGAACCGCGCCTATGCGGAGGGCGTGCTGAAGGCCGATGTGGTGCTGCTGCAACTCTCCGTCGACCCGAAGAGTGGCCGCTACGGGCTTGGCTTCTCGAACGATTATGCGGTTCTGGCGGCACGCCACGCGCGCAGCGTGATCGCCGAGGTGAATCCGGCGGCACCCTGGATTCACGATGCCGAATTGCCGGCGGATATCGTTCCGGATGTGCTGGTGGAAGCCGATTATCCGCCGCTGGATATTCCGCAGCCGCCCATCGACGAAACCTCCAAGACCATTGCCCGTCATGTCGTGGAGATGATCCCCGATGGTGCGACGCTGCAATTCGGCGTCGGCAGCCTGCCGGAGGCGGTGATGGCCGCGCTGTCTGGTCACCGCGATCTCGGCATCCATTCCGGCAGCATGGGCGATCGGCTAGTCGATCTGGTGGAAGGCGGCGCGGTCACAAACGCCCGCAAGAGCCTGGATGCCGGGCGCAGCGTCGTCGGCGTGCTGCTGGGGACGAAGCGGCTGCGCGACTTCGTGCATGACAACAGGGATTTCTCGCTGCGGCCCGCCGCCCATACCCACGGCCATGAGGTGCTGGCGCGGCAGCATGGCTTCATCGCGGTCAATTCCGCCATTGAGGTCGATCTGACCGGTCAGGTGAATGCGGAGATGGCGAACGGGCGCTATGTCGGGGCGGTTGGCGGCCAGGTGGATTTCGTGCGCGGCGCCAACGCTGCCGAGGGAGGGCGCGCCATCATCGCCCTGCCCGCCACGGCGAAGGGCGGGACGCTCAGCCGCATTGTCGCCAGCGTATCCAGCGTCACCACGCCGCGTAGCGATGTGGACGCCATCGTCACGGAATATGGCGTGGCCGGCCTGCGCGGCTGTACGCTGGATGAGCGGGCAAAGCGGTTGATCGCAATCGCCGCACCGCAATTCCGCGAGGCGCTGTCCCGCGCCCTGTACGATCAACAGCGGGGGACATATGACTGAAACCGACCGCAAGGGCCCGCTCGCCGGGCTGCGCATTCTCGAATTCGCCGGCATTGGCCCGGCCCCGTTCTGCGCCATGCTGCTGGCCGATATGGGGGCGGAGGTGGTGCGCCTCGACCGGCTGGAACCGAGCGGCCTCGGCATTCCGAAGCCGGCCCGGTTCGAGCTGATGAATCGCGGCCGGCGTTCCGTCGCCATCGACCTGAAGCGACCGGAAGGCGTTGCTCTGGCACTCAATCTTGTCGAAAGGGCCGATGCGCTGATCGAGGGGTTCCGGCCCGGCACGATGGAGCGGCTGGGGCTGGGGCCGGAGGCCTGCCTCGCCCGCAACCCGAAGCTGGTCTATGGAAGGCTGACCGGCTGGGGTCAGGACGGGCCGCTGGCGCACAGCGCCGGCCACGACATGAATTATATCGCGCTGGCCGGCATGCTGGCCGGTATCGGGCGCGAAGGCGCGCCGCCTACGCCGCCGCTCAATCTGGTCGGCGATTTCGGCGGTGGCGGTATGCTGCTGGCCTTCGGCCTCGTCTGCGCGCTGCTGGAAGCACGGCACTCGGGCAAGGGGCAGGTCGTCGATGCCGCAATGGTCGATGGCGTGGCGCTGCTGGGAACCATGTTCTTCGGGCTGCGCGCCGCCGGCATGCATGACGCTCCGCGCGGCCGCAACCTGCTGGATTCCGGCGCGCCGCATTATGAGGTCTATGAATGCGCCGACGGGAAATATGTTGCCGTCGCCCCCATCGAGGCGAAGTTCCGGCGCGAGCTGCTGCAGCGTATCGGTTTCGACCCCCAGAGATTCCCGGATGTCGAGGACAGTGCCACCTGGCCGGCGGCGAAGCAGCTGCTGGCCGCGCGCTTCAGGGAAAAGAACCGCGCCGACTGGTGCGCGCTGCTGGAAGGCACGGATTCCTGCTTCGCCCCGGTGCTGGAGATGGACGAGGCGCCGGAGCATCCGCACAACCGGGCGCGCGACGCCTTTCCTGTCATCGGCGGCATCGCCCAGCCGGCCCCTGCCCCGCGCTTCAGCCGCACGGCACCGCCGCTGCCCACGGCACCGATCGCCGCCGGGGCCGACAGCCGCGCCGTGCTGGCGGACTGGAACATCGACGCCAGCCGCATCGAGGCGCTGTTCGCCTGCAGCGCGGTTGGCAGCCCTGACGAACGACCCCGCTGAAGAAAAGGAAACCAGCAATGGCCGGGCTATATTTCGAGGAATTCTCCGTCGGACAGGAGTTCCATCATCCGCTGTCGCGCACCGTGACCGAGATGGACAACACCATGTTCAGCCTGCTGACCATGAACCCGCAGCCGCTGCATCTGGACGCGCATTTCGCCGCCCGGACAGAATGGGGCGAGCGGCTGTTCAACAGCATGTACACGCTGGGCATTCTGGTCGGCATGACGGTATATGACACCACGCTGGGCACCACCGTCGCCAATCTGGGGATGACCGATGTGCGCTTCCCCAAGCCGGTCTTCCATGGCGACACGCTGAAGGCCCATACGAAGGTTGTCTCGCTGCGCGACAGCAAGTCCCGGCCCGAGGTCGGGCTGGTCGAGTTCGAGCATTGGGCGACCAACCAGAAGGACGAAACCGTGGCGGTCTGCCGCCGCACCGCGATGATGCGGCGCAAGCCCGCCGCCTAGGAGAGAAACGAGATGAAGATTCGGTCCCTGCTTTTCGTGCCCGGCGACAGCGAGCGCAAGTTCCAGCGCGCCCTGACCTCGGCTGCCGATGCGCTGATCCTCGATCTGGAGGATTCGGTCGCTGCCGACCAGAAGGAAGGCGCGCGCCACACCGTGCGCGCCTCGCTGGAGAGCGACCGCAACGGCAAGAAGTTGTTCGTCCGGGTTAACGCGCTGGATACCGGCCTGACGCTGGGCGATCTCGCCGCCGTGGTGCCGGGCCGGCCGGACGGGATCATGCTGCCGAAATGCCAGAATGGCGAGGATGCCAACCAGGTCTCGCTCTATCTCGACGCTTTCGAGAGTGCGGCCGGCATCCCACTCGGCACCATCCGGCTGCTGCCGATCGGCACGGAGACGGCGGCCTCCATCTTCGGGCTGGGCAGCTACAAGGGTGCCACGTCCCGGCTCTGGGGGCTGATGTGGGGCGCGGAGGATCTGGCGGCAACACTGGGCTCCACCGCCAACCGCGACGCGCAGGGCTTCACCGAGCCCTACCGCATGGCGCGGAACCTTTGCCTTGCCGGTGCCGCCGGCGCCGATCTGGTGCCGGTCGATACGGTCTATACCGACATCGACAATCTGGAGGGGCTGGCGAAGGAATGCGCCGAGGCGCGGCGCGATGGCTTCCTTGCCAAGGCGGTCATCCACCCGAAGCATATCGAGGCGGTGAATGAGGCCTTTACGCCGAAGCCGGAGGAAATCGAATGGGCGCGCAAGGTGGTTGCCGCCTTCAAGCAGGATGGCGCGCTCGGCGTCATCAAGATCGACGGCAAGATGATCGACAAGCCGCATCTGGTCAGTGCCGAACGCATCCTCAGCCTCGCCGGCGCCGCCTGACGATTCGCGCATGATTGTAAGACAGGCCGCCAACGTCCTCGATCTGCTGGAGTTTTTCGCCAGGCGTGGGCAGCCCGCGACCCTGGCGGAGGTGTCGGCGGCGTTCGGCTGGCCGCGGTCTTCCACCTTCAACATCCTGACGACGCTAGCGGAGCGCGGCTTTCTCTATGAACCGCGCCCGCGCGCTGGTTATTACCCCAGCCCGCGCTGGATGGCGCTGGCGCAGGAGATCGCGGCAGCGGAACCGCTGCCGGATTTCGCCCACCCGCTGATCGAGCGTCTGTCGGCGGAAACCGGGGAGACGGCAGCCATCGTGGCGCCCGCCGGTACCCAGACCGTCTTCCTGGATGTGGTCGAATCGCCGGCCTCCATCCGTTATTTCGCACAGGCCGGCCACCGGCTGCCGATCCACGCCACCTCCTCCGGTCGGGCACTGCTGACGCAATATCCGAAGAAGGAGCGGCTGGCACTCTATCGCCGCATCGATTTCCAGCGCCACAGCGAGACCACGCCGCTAACGGCGGAGGATGTCGAGGCGCGGATGGCGGAAGAGGCCGCGCGCGGCTGGCACAGCAGCCATGCCGAATACAGCGCGGACCTTGCCGGCGTCGCCGTTCCGTTGCCGTTGGGCGAGCGGCGGCTGTCCGTGGTCATCGCCGGGCCGATGTTCCGCATGCAGGACCGTATGGCGGAGATTGCCGAGATTCTGCGCAATGCCGTGGCTAGCGCCAGCCCCCGCCCAGCGCCACGATAAGGCGGATCGAGGCGGCGAGCTGCTCGGCCTTGATTTCCAGCGCCGTGCGGCGACTGGTGTAGGTCTGGTTCTGCGCCACCGAGACTTCCAGGAAGGTCACCAGCCCGGCGCGATAGCGGTTGGTCACGACCCGCTCATTTTCCTCCGCCAGTTCGACCAGCCGCGCCTGCTGGCCGGCCTTGGCCTTCAGCATCTGCAGCGTTGCCAGCGCATCCTCGACTTCCTGGATGCCGGTGAGGAAGGTCTGTCGGTAGGCGGCCACCCGTTCGTCATATTGCGCACGGCTCTGCTCGACCAGCGCGCTGCGCCGGCCGCTGTCGAACAGGGTTGCCGCCAGCGACGGTCCGACCGACCAGATAAGCTGCGGGGCGCTGAACAGGTCGATGAAGCGGCCCTCCTGCAGGGCGCCCTGCGCGCTCAGGGTCAGGTCGGGAAACCACGCACCCTCGGCGACGCCGATATTGGCATTGGCCACGGCGACCTGCCGTTCGGCGGCAATCACGTCGGGACGCCGGACCAGCAGCGCGGACGGCATCTGCGCCGGGATGGCGGGTGGCGGCGGCAGCGCATCGGTGCGGGCGACGGAAAACCCGGCAGGCGGGCGGCCCAGCAGCACGGCAATCGCGTTCTCCTCCAGCAGGCGCTGCTGGCGCAGGTCAGTCTCCTGCGTCATCAGCGATTGCAGCTGCACTTCCGACTGGATGACATCGGCCCGCGCGGCGAGCCCGGCGCTGTACTGGTTGCGGGTCAGCTCCAGTGAGCGCGTATAGGCCTCCCGCGTCAGTTCCAGCAGGCCGAGATAAAGGTCGATGGCGCGGATACGCAGATAGGCCTGCGCCACGGTCGATTGCATGCTGAGCCGCATGGCGTCCAGATCGGCGGCGCTGCTGGCGATGCTGGCGCGGTCGGCCTCCAGCTGCCGGCGCACCTTGCCCCACAGATCCGGCACCCAGCTGGCGGTCGCGCCAAGCTGGTAGGCGGTGCCGTCGCTGCTGCTGGAAAGGCTGGAACCGCTGCCATTATTTTCCCGCCCGCTGCGCTGTATGCTGGCATTGCCCTGCACCTGCGGCAGTGCGCCGGCACGGGAAACCCGCAACTGCGCCAGCGCCTGCCGGAAACGGGCCTCGGCCTGCGCGACCGACAGGTTCGAGTCGGCGGTCGCGCGCATCAGCCCGTCGAGTTCCGGATCGTCATAGAGCACCCACCATGCGCCCACCGGCGGCGGCTCCGCTGTGGAAAGGCTGCGCCACCCTGCTTCATGCTTGTAGGTGGCCGAAATCGGCACCTCGGGGCGGCTGTAATCCGGCCCGACCGTGCAGCCTGCCAGCAGCACGGCACCGAGCAAGAAGGCGGGGAAAGCGGCGTGTTGCGTCATGAGGCAAATCCGGTGCGGGCGAAGCGGCGCAGGCTCCATTGCCGCAGCCGCTCGAAATAGAGATAGACCACGGGGGTCGTGTAGAGGGTCAGCAGCTGGCTGACCGCCAGCCCGCCAATGATGGCGATGCCAAGCGGCTGGCGCATCTCCGCCCCCTCTCCCAGCCCGGCGGCCAGCGGCACCGCTCCCAGCAGGCCGGCCAGGTTGGTCATCAGGATCGGACGCAGCCGCAACAAGGCGGCATGGTGGATGGCCTCAAACGGGCTGTCACCATCGCGGCGCTGCCGTTCCAGTGCGAAATCCACCATCAGGATGGCGTTCTTCATGACGATGCCGATCAGCAGGAACAGCCCCAGCAAAGCGATCAGGGTGAATTCCATGTTGCTGCCGCGCAAGGCCAGCAGCGCTCCGATGCCCGCCGATGGCAAGGTGGACAGGATGGTCAGCGGGTGCAGCGTGCTTTCATACAGCACACCCAGCAGCAGATAGACGGCCAGCAGCACCCCGGCAATCAGCAGCGGCTGGGCCTGCACGCTTTCCTGAAAGCCGCGTGACCGGCCGCCGGTGCGGGCCTGCACCTCTGTCGGCAGCAGGATTTCCGCCAGCATGCGGTCGATGGCTTCCTGTGCCTGCTGGGTGGTCACGCCGGGCGCGAGGGAATAGCCGATGCTGGCCGCGGCAAACTGCGAATCGTGATAGATGCGGTCATCCGCCAGCCCGTAGCGGTAACTGCTGAAGCTGGAGAGCGGCACGCGCGCGCCATCGGCGGTGATCGCCTGCAGCTGATCCAGCACCGTCGGGCGCGCGGTGTAGCCCGGCATCAGCTCCATCACCACGCGGTACTGGTTCTGGTCGTCATAGAGCGTGGCGACCTGCCGCTGAGAGAAGGAGTTGCCCAGGATGCCGGTGATGGTCTGCATGTTGATGCCAAGGCGCCGTGCTGCCTCCCGGTCGATATCGAGGATGACCTGCTGCGTGCCCTTGTCGCCCTCGGCCGAGACATCGACCAGTTCCGGCATCGACTGCATGGCTTCCGAGGCCCGCTGCGCCCAGCGTTGCAGCAGCGCGATATCGTCAGCCATCAGCACCAGCTCGGAATCGCTCTGGTTGAAGGAAAAACCCAGCCTGATGTCCTGATCGGCATAGAGGATCAGGAGGCCGCCCGGGACCGGCGGCACATTGCGGCGGATGCGGTTGATGACCTGCTGCGCACTGAGGCCGCCGCGTTCGGTCAGCGGCTTTAACTGTACGGTCAGAGAGGCATTGCTGACGCCGCCATTATCGCCGCTGGTGCCGGCGACATCGCTGACCGCCGGGTCGGCAAGCAGCAGGCGCCGGTAGGCCTCGATCTTCGGTTGCATCACCTGAAAGGAAAACCCGTCATCGCCGCGCACAAAACCGCGTATCTGCGAGGTGCTCTGCTGCGGCAGCAACCCCTTGGGTATGCTGATGTAGAGATAGATGTTGAGACCGATCACCGCCCCCAGCATCAGCAGCACGACGACGCCATGGCGCAGCGTCCAGGCCAGGCTGTCGGCATAGAGCGAGCGCACATCGGCGAACAGCCTGCCGGTCGCGCGCGAGAGCCAGCCGGCCTGCCGCTCCACCCGGCGGCGCAGCAGATGGGCGCACATGGCCGGCGTCAGCGTTACCGACAGCAGCAGGGAGATCAGCACAGCCGCCACCAGCGTGATGGAAAATTCGCGGAACAGCCGCTGGATCAGTCCGCCCATGAACAAAATTGAAAGAAAAACAAGGACAAGCGAGAAATTCATCGCCAGCAGCGTGAAGTTCACTTCCTGCGCGCCACGCAGGGCGGCGCGGTAGGGCGACAGGCCGCCCTCGATATGACGCTGGATGTTCTCCAGCACGACGATGGCGTCGTCGACCACCAGCCCGGCCGCCACAATCAGCGCCATCAGCGACAGATTGTTCAGCGAGAAGCCATAGAGGTAGATGATGGCGCAGGCGCCGATCAGCGACACCGGGATGGCGATGCTGGGGATCAGCGCGGTGCGCACGCTGCCGAGGAACAGGAACACCACCAGCACCACCAGCGCCGAGGACAGCAGCAGCGTCAGCTGTGCTTCCTTCAGCGTCGCCCGGATGCCCGGCGAGCGGTCCATGACGACGGTCAGCGAGGCATCCGCAGGCAGCAGCGCGCGCAGTTCCGGCAGCCTTTCGTTGATGGCGTCGATGGTCTCGACGATGTTGGCGCCGCTCTGCCGGCTCACCGTCATGATCACGGCGGTCTGGTCATTGTGGAACCCGCTGCGGTAGCGGTTCTCGACCGAATCGGTGACGCTTGCCACATCCTGCAACCGTACCGCGGCGCCATCCTGCCAGCGGATGATCAGCGGCGCATAATCGGCCGCCTGGCGCAGTGGCTCGCTGATGGTGATCTGCCAGCGGCGCTCCCCCTCCTCCACCAGCCCCAGCGGCCGGGTCGGGTTGGTCTGGGCAATCGCCGTGCGCACCTCGTCCAGCGCGATGCCGTAATGCGCCAGCATGCCGGGGTTCAGCTGCACCCGGACGGCGGGCAGTGAGGCGCCGCCCAGGCTGACCTCGCCGACGCCGGATATCTGCGCGATCTTCTGCGCCAGGATGGTCGAGGCGACATCGTATATCTGCCCCTGCGACAGGTTGGGCGAGCTGACCGCCAGCGCCATGATCGGCGCCTGCGACGGGTTGATCTTGCGATAGGTCGGCAGGCCCGGCATACCGCTGGGCAGCTGGTTGCGCACCGTATTGATCGCCGCCTGCACGTCACGGGCAGCGTCGTGGATATCGCGCCCTAGCTCGAACTGAAGGTTGATCCGGGTCGTGCCCTGCGCGCTGGAGGAGGTCAGTGCGGTGATACCATCGATGCTGCCCAGCGCGCGTTCCAGCGGTGTCGCAACGGTGGCGGCCATGCTTTCCGGGCTGGCGCCGGGCAGGCTGGCGCTGACAACGATGGACGGGAAATCCACCTGCGGCAGCGGCGAGACCGGCAGCAACCGCCAGGCCAGCACGCCGACCAGCAGCAGCGCCAGCGCCATCAGGCTGGTGCCGACCGGGCGGCGGATGAAGGGTTGGGCGATGTTCATGCCGCCCCGCGCCCCGCTGCCGCTTCGCCGGCTTCCCTGCGGCGCCGGGTCAGCCGGTCGAAGAACAGATAGACCACCGGTGTGGTGAACAGGGTCAGCAGCTGGCTGACCAGCAGCCCGCCCACCATGACGATGCCCAGCGGCTGGCGCAGCTCCGCCCCGCTACCGCTGGCCAGCATCAGCGGCAAGGCGCCGAACAGCGCGGCCAGCGTGGTCATCAGGATCGGGCGGAAGCGCAGCAGCGCAGCGCGGTGGATCGCATCGCGCGGGCTGAGTCCCTGATGGCGCTGCGCCTCCAGCGCGAAATCGACCATCATGATGCCGTTCTTCTTCACCAGCCCGATCAGCAGCACGATGCCGATGACCGCGATCAGATCAAGCGGCCGGCCGGTCAGCAGCAGTGCGGCCAGCGCGCCGACCGTCGCCGATGGCAGGGTGGACAGGATGGTGACTGGATGGATGGTGCTCTCATACAGCACGCCAAGGACAATATACATCGTCACCACCGCCGCCAGGATCAGCCACAGCGTGTTGGACAGCGAGGCGCGGAAGGCCTCGGCGGCCCCCTGGAAACGGCGCTCCACCTCCACCGGCAGGCCGATCTCCCTTTCCACCGCCTCAATGGCCTCGACCGCGGCGCCCAGAGACACCTCCTCGGCCAGGTTGAAGGAGATGGTGACCGCCGGAAACTGCGCCTGATGGCTGATCAGCAGCGGTGTCTGGCGCTGGCTGACCCGTGCCACAGTAAGCAGCGGCACGGGCTGGCCGTCGGGCGTCTGGATGAACACGTCCTGCAGCGCTTCCGGCCCCTGCGCCTGTGCCGGATCGACTTCCAGGATCACCCGATACTGGTTGGCCTGGGTGAACATGGTGGCGATCTGCCGCTGCCCAAAGGCGCTCTGCAGCACGCTGACGATCTGCGTGGTGTCGATGCCGAGGCGCGCCGCCGCGTCACGGTCGATCTCGACATAGGCCTGCAGTCCGCCATTCATCAGGTCATTGGCGACGTCGGCCAGCTCCGGCCGCGCCTGAAGCGCCTCCATCAACGGCGTCACCCAGCGTGCCAGCACCTCGCGGTCGGGGTGGCTCAGGGTGAACTGGAACTGCGTGCGGCTGACGCGGTCCTCAATGGTCAGCTCCTGCACCGGCTGGAACCAGGCAGTGATGCCGACGATGTCGCTGACCTCCCCGCGCAGCCGGGCGATGATCTCGGTCGCCGACGCGCCGCGTTCCCCATGCGGTTTCAGGTTCACCAGCATGCGGCCGCTGTTCAGCGTGGCGTTGCTGCCATCCACCCCGATGAAGGAGGACAGGTTGGCGACATCTGGGTCCTTCAGGATGCGCGTTGCCAACGCCTGCTGGCGTTCGGCCATCGCCTGGAAGGAGATCGATTGCGGGGCTTCGGTCACCACCTGGATGACGCCGCTGTCCTGCACCGGGAAGAAGCCCTTGGGTACGGCGAGATAGAGGATGCCGGTCAGCGCCAGCGTCGCCAGCATCACCCCCATTGTCAGCGTCCGGTGCAGCAGCACCCAGTCCAGCCAGATCCCGTAGCGCGCGATCAGCCGGTCCATGAAGCCGGGCTTGCCGGTCTCATTCGCATGCAGGGCCGGCAGCATGCGGGCACTCATCATCGGCGTCAGCGTCAGCGAGACGGCCAGCGAGATCAGGATGGCAATAGCCAGCGTGACGGCGAACTCATGGAATAGCCGCCCCACCACATCGCCCATGAACAGCAGCGGGATCAGTACCGCGACCAGCGACAGCGTCAGCGACACCAGGGTGAAGCTGATTTCCGACGCGCCCTTCAGGGCGGCCTGCAGCGGCGGCAGCCCCTTCTCCCGGTGGCGGGCGATATTCTCCAGCATGACGATGGCGTCATCGACGACGAAGCCGGTGGCGATGGTCAGCGCCATCAGCGTCAGATTGTTGATCGAGAATCCGGCCAGATAGATCACCCCGAAGGTGCCGACCAGAGACAGCGGCACCACCACGCTGGGGATGATCGTCGCGCGGGCATTGCCCAGAAAGGCGAAGGTGACGGCGACCACCAGCGCGATGGCGAACAGCAGTTCGATCTGCACGTCACGCACCGAGGCGCGGATGCTCTGCGTGCGGTCGGTCAGGACCGAGACCGTGACCGATGCCGGCAGGCTGGATGAGAGCTGCGGCAGCAATGTACGCACCCGGTCGGCAACGTCGATCACATTGGCGCCGGGCTGACGCTGGATGTTCAGCAGGATCGCCGGCACCTCGCCGGACCAGGCCGCCAGGAAGCGGTCCTCCGCGCCATTCTCGACCGTGGCCACATCGCCCAGCCGCAAGGCCGCGCCATCCTGCCAGGTCAGGATCAGCTGACGGTAGCCGTCCACCGTGCGGATCTGGTCGTTGGCATCCAGTAGGGTGGAGCGGAACGGCCCGTCGAAGCTGCCCTTGGCCTGGTTCGCATTGGCGCTGGCGATGGCGCTGCGCACATCCTCCACCGTCAGGCCGGCGGTGGCGAGCGCACCGGGGTTGACCTTCACGCGGATCGCCGGGCGCTGCCCGCCGGCCAGGCTGACCAGCCCGACGCCGGACACCTGCGCCAGCTTCTGCGCCATGCGGGTATCGACCAGGTCATAGACGGTCGGCAGCGGCAGCTCGGACGAGGTAATGGCCAGCGTCAGGATCGGCGCATCGGCCGGATTCACCTTGCGATAGACCGGGGGCACCGGCAGGTCGTTCGGCAGCAGGCTGCTGGCGGTGCTAAGCGCCGACTGGACCTCCTGCTCGGCGACGCCCAGATCGACCGTCAGCGCGAATTGCAGAGTGATGACCGACGCCCCGCCGGAACTGCTGGAAGACATCTGCTTCAGGCCCGGAATCTGGCCGAGGCGGCGTTCCAGCGGCGCGGTGATGGTGCGCGACGTCACGTCCGGGCTGGCGCCGGGATAGAAGGTGAAGACCTGGATGATCGGGTAATCCACCTGCGGCAGCGCCGCCACCGGCAGCAGGCGCCAGGTCAGGATGCCCGACAGCAGCAGCGCCAGCATCAGGAGTGAGGTGGCGACCGGCCGCAGGATGAAGGGGCGCGAGATGTTCATGAGGCGTCAGCCGCCGCGATTCTGCCGCTGTGCGGGGGTGTTCTGGGCCGGGCTGCCGGAGCCGCCCTCCTTGACGATGGTGACCTCCCTGCCCTCGCGCAGCCGGTCCAGCCCTTCCAGCACCACCTCGTCGCCTTTCGTCAGACTCTCCGTAACGGCAATCCGGCCGCCGCTGGTGGGGCCGAGGCTGACCGGCCGGACCGTCGCCTTGCCGTCAACGATCATATAAACGTATGTGCCTTGCGCGCCATATTGCACGGCATCGGCCGGAATGGTGACCGCCCCTTCCAGCGTGCGCACCCGCAGCCGCACATTCACGAACTGGTTGGGAAACAGCGCATCGTCTTCATTTTCGAACTGCGCCTTCAGCCGCAGCGTGCCTGTGGCGATGTCGATCTGATTGTCCAGCGTGGTCAGCACGCCTTCGGCCAGCATCTGCCGCTCGCTGCGGTCCCAGGCCTCCACCGCCAGCAGCCGGCCCGCCCGGTGTGCGGCACGGACATCGGCGAGCTGTACCTCGGGCACGGTGAACTGCACGGCAATCGGCTGGGTCTGGGTGATGGTGACAAGGCCTTCGGTATCGCCGCTGGCGATCAGATTGCCAGCATCGATCCGGCGCAGGCCAAGGCGTCCGCCGATCGGCGCGGTGATCTTCGTATAGGAAAGCTGCAGCTTGGCGTTATCCACCTGGGCGCGGTTGGTCATCAGCGTTCCGCGCAGCTGGTTCACCAGCGCCTCCTGCGCGTCGAGCTGCTGGCGGGCGATGGAATCCTGCTGGAACAGCCGCTTGTAGATGGCGAGGTCGCTTTCCGCGTTCTTCAACTGGGCGAGGTTCTGCTGCAACGTGCCTTCCGCCTGGGCGAGCGCGACGCGGAAGGGCTCCGGGTCGATCTCCGCCAGCACCTCGCCGGCCTCGACCCGCTCCCCTTCCTGAAACAGGACGCTGTGCAGCAGCCCGTCCACCCGACTGCGGACCACCACAGTGTTCATTGGCGCCACCGTGCCGATGGCCTTCACCTCGACCGCCATATCCTCGACGGCCGCCGGAACCACCCGGACCGGCACCGGTGCCGCCCATGGATTGGCTCCCCCGCCACGCGACATGGGGCCGGGCTGTGGAACTTCCGGGGTGCGCAACAGGTAATGCCAGGCAAGCACGCCCGCAATCGCTAGCGTCACCAGAAACAGGATCGCGCTGACCCTCCGGCCAGAGAGTGGGCGGCCAGAGGATGGACGACCCGAAACAGGACGCTCCGAGGCAGGCCGGTCGGCGGAGGAAGGAAGCTCTGGCTCAGTCATGAATACCCATGCGGAAGAGATAGGTGCAGGCGGCGCCGGCGCCAGCTCTCCGAGCCGTACCAGCCCCCATGGAAGTCGGTTGGGAAACCAGCTTGGGAAAGGGCTCTCGGCGTAGGCGCGAATGATTATTAGATGATGGGAACAGTGCGGGAAACCCCTGCTTTCGGTCGCTCGTCCTATGGGAGAAAACGCGCGACACAGGCATTTCCGTCGCGGTTACCGGCGTTGTCGTCGTGTTTGCACAGTAAACAAAATCTGTTGCACCGGAAGGAGGATAATGCTTGCATGTGAGGCAACTTGATTAATTCCATGTGCAAATGAACCTCATCGATCACAGTTTGCGCCAGATCGGCATTTCCATCCGGGAACGCCGGGCCGCGCGCCAGATGACCCTTGCGGAGCTAGCCGGCCAGACCGGCATGTCCCTCTCCTTCCTGTCGCGCGTCGAGCGCGGACAGGCGCAGACTTCGGTCGGCAACCTCATCCGCATTGCCGAGGCGCTGGGCGGCACGCTTCACGATCTGATTGGCCCGCCACCCGCCGAGGATAAGGGCTTCACCCTTTTCCGCTCCGCCGAATCGGCGCCGTCGGGCATTTCCGGTAGCGGCTATCGCTGGACTCCAGTTTCCGAGGGCGGCGCCGGGCGCAGTATCGAGGCAATCCTGCTGGACCTGCCCGCCGGCCCCGTCGCCGATACCCGGTTTTCGCATCCGGGCGAGGAAATCTGCTACGTGCTGGAAGGCCAGGTGCGCTTCATCGTGGGCGAGACCAGCACCGTCCTGGCGACCGGCGATGCCATCCATCTGCGCTCCGACATTCCGCACACCGCCACCGCCGAGGGTGGGCCGGCGCGGGTGCTGATGATGACACACCACCCCTCCGGGCCGTCCACCGGGCCAGGCGAGCGGCCGGACTGGTGGAATCCGGGTGGGATCACACAGCCGAACGAAAACAGGCCAAACGATAACAGGGAGGATCAGGAATGAGCCAGCAGACAGCACCGATTGCCCGTGAGGGCCACCAGCCCTTCGAGGCCCGGCATCGCGACGATATCGACTGGGAGACCATCCGCTGGCCGGGCGAGACCGGCAAGATGCTGTTCCACCCGCGCCCGGAACGGCCGACCGAGCCGAATGCCGGCATCCTGAGGCTGGAACCGGGGGCGCACCATCCGCTGCACAAGCATGATTTCGCGCAGATCTGGTACATCCTTGAGGGCGAGTTCCGCATCGGTGGCGGCACCTACGGTCCCGGCACGATGATCTTTCACCCCGACCCGCATTTCGAGGATGAGTTCAGGACAGAGACCGGCGGCGAGATCCTGATCGTGCAGTATCCCGGCCCGACCACCGGCGGGAGGCCGATCTATGACAAGCGCTTCAACATGGCCGACCGCAAGCCCATCGCGGCGGAACGCACCGACCTCTAAGGCGGAAAGATCACCGGCCTTGCCTGAGGCAAGGCCGGTTTGCGCATTACTCAGTCGATCTTGTAGTCCAGCCACTCCGCGATCATCTCGCGCATCCGGCTGTCGCCCTTGAAGTCGGCAGCGGCCCCATCCGCCTTGTTCTGGCCGAGTTCCAGGATATAGACATGGTCGGAGACGTTCACGCACTGGCGGACATTCTGGTCCACCAGGATGACGGTTACCCCCTGCTCCGGCAGCGCCTTGATGAAGGCGTACAGCTCCTGCGATAGCTTCGGCGCGATCATCGCTGTCGGCTCGTCCAGCATGACGATCTTCGGCTCCAGCGCCAGCGCGCGCGCCAGCTCCAGGAAACGCTGCTGGCCGCCCGACATGCTGCCGGCCATGTCCTTGCGCTTCTGCTTCAGGATCGGGAACTGGGCATAGGCGCGTTCCAGCGCGCGCTCCATCCGCGGCTTGTCCTTGCGGAAGACCCAGCAGCCCAGGCGCAGATTGTCCTCGACCGACAGATCGTTGAACAGGCTGCGATTCTGCGGGACATAGGCGATGCCGCGCTCGATGAACTGGTAGGGTTCCAGCCCGTCGATGCGCTCCCCGGCCAGCCGGATCTCGCCGCGCTGCGGCTTCAGGAAGCCATAGAGCGTCTTCAGCGCGGTCGATTTGCCGGCGCCGTTTGGACCGATAATGCCGGTGATCTTGCCTTCCGGGATGTTCAGGCTGAGGCCGTTCAGGATGCTGATATCGCCATGGTAAGAGACGAAGACATCGCGCATCTCCATCAGCGATGCAGTCGTCGTTGGTGTGGGCGTATCGGTCATGCCGAGGCACTCCCCAGATAGGCTTCGATCACGTCCGGATTCTTCTTCACCTCATCGACCGATCCCTCGGCGATCTTCCGGCCTTCGTTCAGCACCACGATGTGGCTCGACAGGCGGTAGATCGAGGTGAGGTCATGGCTGACCAGGATGAAGCTCTTGCCCTTCTCCAGCAGCCCCTCGATGCGCTCCAGCAGCAGCTGGCAGAGCGAGGGATTCACGCCGGCGAAAGGCTCGTCCAGCAGGATCAGCTTCGGGTCCAGCATGATGAGACGGGCCAGCTCCAGTAGCTTCTGCTGGCCGCCGGACAGTTCCTCCGCATAGTTCTGGCGTAGCCCGTGGAGGTTGACCTGGGCGAGGCACTCCTCCGCCTGCTCGGTCAGCTCCGCGTCGCTGAGGCCTGAGCCCAGCAGCGGCACCAGCAGATTGTCGATCAGCGTCATCCGGCGGAACACGCGCGGCACCTGGAAGGTGCGCCCGATGCCCAGCCGCGTCACCTCATGCGGACTGCGGCCGATCAGCTCCTCCCCGTCGAATCTGATGCTGCCGCCATCGGCCTTGTACAGCCCGTTCACGCAGTTCATCACCGTGGTCTTGCCCGACCCGTTGATGCCGATCAGGCCGAGGACTGTGTTGCGCTCCAGCGTGAAGGAGACCTCGTTCACCGCGACCAGACCGCCGAAGCGCTTCACCAGATCGCGGGATTCCAGAAGGATGTCGTTCGTCGTCATCGTGCCGCCCTCACGTCCCGCGCGCCTTGCCGAGCAGCCCGTTGGGCCGGAAGAAGATCACCAGGATCATGATCGAGAAGCCGATGATCGGCGCCATGGTCTGCGGCAGGAAGACGATGGACATCTGTTCCGCCAGCCCGAAGATGATGCCGCCCAGGATGGCGCCCATCGGATTGCCGAGGCCGCCCAGCACCACGACGATGAAGCCGATCAGCGTGTAATCCACGCCGACAAACGGGTTGAAGGACGGGAATACCATCGACACCATCACGCCGCTGGCCCCGGCCAGCCCGATGGACAGGGCGAAGGCGGCGGCCGACAGGCGGTTGATGTTCACGCCGACGATCTGCACCGCGTCGCGATTCATGATCGAGGCGCGGATCGCCTTGCCCGGCAGGGTGAAATAGAGGAACCAGGCCAGCGCCAGCAGGATCGCCACGGTGACGCCCATGGCGACCAGTCGGGCGGTCGGCAGATACAGGATACCGACCTTCATGGAAATCGGCTGGAAGCTGAAATCCAGCGAGCGGAAATCCGCCTCGAACAGCAGCAGCATGCTGGCCGCCAGCATCAGCGACACGCCATACATCACCAGCAGCGAGGCCAGCATCGGATCGTCCGAACGCTGCAGGCGCGGCATGACGAGGTTGTTCAGCAGCCAGCCGAACGCCATGAAGCACAGGAAGGCCAGCGGCAGCGCCAGCAGCGGGTGCAGATCGAAGGCGTTGTAGAGCACATAGCAGAAATAGGCGCCGGCGATCAGGAACTCGCCATGCGCGAAGTTCTTTACCTGCAGCACGCCGTAGAGCAGCGACAGGCTGACGCCGATCATCGCGTAGATGACGCCGAGGATGAGGCCGTTGGCGAGGCCGTTCAGAATCAGATAGGTCATGTCTTTTCGTCCCCCGGCCTACAGGATGTACCGCCGCCAGGACGGCTTGCGCTGGATGATGCTGCCGACGATGCCGCGCGGCAGGAACAGGATCAGCAGGATGATTGCGAGGCCCAGCAGGAACAGGTTGAAGATCGGGAAACGCTGCCAGATCAGGTCGTCCACCCAGACCATGACGATGGCGCCGATCACCGGCCCGGTCACGGTGCCAAGGCCACCGGCAATGGCGTAGATCACCGTCTTTGCGGTGACCAGGAACTGGAAGGCGCTTTCGGGATCGATGATGTTGGTGTACCAGGCCTCCACCCCGCCGGCGAGCGCGCCGAACAGCGCCGAGAGCATCCAGGCCTTCAGCCGCGTGCCGACCACGTTCACGCCCATCACCTCGGCGGCCTGATCATCGTCGCGGATCGCCCGCAGCGCCTTGCCGAGGCGCGACTGCGCCAGCCAGGTGATGGTCAGCAGGGCGGCCACCATGACCGCCAGCATGTAATAGAAGGTTACGACCGGGGAGATGCTGAGGCCGAGATTGATGCCGTAGCTGCCGCCGGCCCAGCTTTCCGGCAGGTTCACGATGACCAGCCGGCAGATGATGGCGAGGCCCAGGCTGACGATGGCGAAGTAGATGCCCTTCAGCTTCAGGGTCGGCGCGAACAGCAGGCTCAGCAGCACGCCGCAGACGCCGCCCACCAGGATCGAGACATAGACCGGCACGCCGAACATCTTGGTCAGGATCGCCGTGGCGAAGGCGCCGATGCCGTAGAAGGCGACATAGCCAAGCGGCATGTAGCCGGTGAAGCCGGCGATGATGTTCAGCCCGGTCGCCATGGTGATCCACAGCATCAGGTAGAAGGAGAAGGACAGCGACGTGCCCAGCACCGGCACCAGCGCCAGCGCGGCGACGATGACAGCCATCACCGTGAACCAGATGCGGTTGCGGATGGCGGCAATCGCGGAATCGTCCCTCGAATCCGTTGCCATAAAAGAAGCCCCCTCGGTCTTCGGATAGACGGCCATCCATCCGGGAATGGCCTTGCGTCCGCTGCGGGACAGCGGCGATTTGTTCCGGGCACTTGTAAATAGGTTTCACAACAGTGACAATGCCGCCGTTTCGCAGAACGGCATAAAAACGATCCGAAAATTGCCGTTTGTCGCATTGGCGGGATGGCTTGTTGCCAGGCTCGCCCGCCAGAAATCCACGGGGAAAGGGCCCGGTCGCAAGACCTGGGCGCTCAGGAGGTATCACGATGAAATTCCCGAAACTATTCACCCTCGCAGCGGCGGTCGCGGCGTTCGCCGTGCCGGCGCTGACGCTGCCAAGCCCGGTCAGCGCGCAGGAGACGCTGAAGATCGGCATGACGGTCTCGTCGGCGGGCCGTTTCGCGCTGGCCTCGCAGTCGGGCGAGCGCGGCGTGCAGATCTGGATGGACGATGTCAACCGTCGCGGCGGCCTGGAGATGGGCGGCAAGAAGTACAAGGTCGAGCTGGTGAAGCTGGATGACCGCTCCGACAAGCAGATGGTACCGCGCGTCTATGAGACGTTGATCCAGGAGCAGAAGGTCGATCTGCTGTTCGGCCCGTTCGGCTCCACGCTCACCAGCGCCGCCACCGCGGTGACGGAACGCAACAACAAGTTCCTGGTGATCTGGTCGGCGGCGTCCGATTCGATCTATGACCAGGGCGCGAAGTACCTGATTTCCGCCTCGCAGATCGCTTCTTCGATGATGGCGATCCCCAGCGTCGAGCTGGCGGCGAAGCTGGGCGGCAACAAGAAGATCGCCATCGTCTATCTGGACGAGCCCTTCCCGGCCGGCATGGCCGCCGGTGCCGAGAAGCTGGCGAAGGAAAAGGGCCTGCAGGTCACGCAGTACGAGAAGTTCGCGGCCGGCACCAAGGATTTCTCGATCCTGATCCAGAAGGCCCGGGCGTCCGGCGCGGACTTCTTCTATCCGGTGGCCTATGAGGGCGACCAGATGGCGATGGTCCGCCAGATGAAGGAGATGAATGTGAACTTCCCGTTCACCTTCATGCTCTATGCCGCGCAGCCGCAGTTCCAGGACATCGGCAAGGATGCGGAATATATCTATAGCCACACGCTCTATCACCCGGCCATCAACTGGAAGGTGACCGACGGGCTGAACCGCGAGGAAGTGGGCAAGCGCTACAAGGCGCTGTTCCCGGATGTCGCCTATGACGCCGACTTCCAGACCGCCCTGGCCTATGCCGCCGGTGTGGTGACCGAGAAGATCCTGGCGACCGCCGGCACCACCGACGCCGCCAAGATGAAGGAAGCCGCCCTGGCGCTCAGCGGCAAGATCGTCACCATGGCGGGGCCGTACAAGATCGAGGAAAGCGGCAAGCAGGTCGGCATGCAGAACGTCATCATGCAGAACATGCCGGGCAAGGGTCTTGCGGCCGTCTATCCGGAATCGGTGAAGACCGCCGATCCGATCTTCCCGGTGCCGGGCTGGGACAAGCGCTGACCGCCAAGGAATAGCGCATCTACAAGGGGGGCGTCGTGGCGGCGCCCCCTTTTTCTTTGTCTGCGGCCGGGTCCGGCGCAGTCAATTGCGCGGCTGGTGATTGACGGCAGCGGCACAGCACTCTAAGCAGTGCGTCATCTTCTTATTGCTGCCCCGTCATTCGGGCCCTGCGTCCGGTTCCGCCCTGTCGGCGGACCGCACGGCAGGGTCGGCAGCCTTATTGATTGGACGATTCTTACGTGACCTTTTTCGATTCCATGGCGCCGGCCCTTGCCAGCGCTCTTACCGAACGTGGCTATGATAAGCTGACCGCCGTGCAGATGGCCGTGCTGGGCGAGGATGCCCGGGATTCTGACCTTCTGGTCTCGGCCCAGACCGGCTCCGGCAAGACCGTCGCCTTCGGGCTGGCCATGGCGCCTGTCCTGCTGGGTGACGCAGAGGTGCTTGATACGGTTTCCGTGCCGATGGCGCTGGTCATTGCACCGACTCGCGAATTGGCGATGCAGGTACAGCGCGAATTGCAGTGGCTCTATGCCAAGGCCGGTGCCCGCATCGGTTCCTGTGTCGGCGGCATGGACATGCGCCAGGAACGCCGGGCGCTGGCCGACGGGCCGCATATCGTCGTCGGCACGCCGGGACGCCTGCGCGACCACATCACCCGCGGCTCGCTGGATATTTCCGGCCTGCGCGTCGTGGTGCTGGACGAAGCCGACGAGATGCTCGATCTGGGATTCCGGGAAGACCTCGAATTCATCCTCGCCGCCGCCCCGCAGGAACGCCGCACCTTCCTGTTTTCGGCCACCTTCGCCAGGCCCATCGTGCAGCTGGCCAGGCGCTTCCAGCGCGATGCCGTTCGGCTGTCCACGGTTGCCGAAAGCCAGCCGCATGAGGATATCGATTACCGGCTGCTGATGGTGGCGCCGACCGAGCGCGAGAACGCGATCATCAATGCGCTGCTCTATTATGATTCGCAGAATGCCCTGGTGTTCTGCGGCACGCGCGATGCCGTGCGGCATCTGACCAGCCGGCTGGCCAATCGCGGCTTCCGTGTCGTGGCGCTGTCCGGCGAGCTGACCCAGGCCGAGCGCACCAACGCCCTGCAGGCGATGCGCGATGGAAGGGCGCGGGTCTGTGTCGCCACCGACGTTGCGGCGCGCGGCATCGACCTGCCGAACCTCGACCTCGTCATCCATGCCGACCTTCCGACCAACCCGGAAACGCTGCTGCATCGCAGTGGCCGTACCGGACGCGCCGGGCGCAAGGGCGTCTGCGCGCTGATCGTCCCCTATTTCCGTCGCAACGCTGCCCGCCGGCTGATGCAGCTGGCCAAGCTGGACGCCACCATGGAGCCGGCCCCCGGCCCGGCCGAGATCACCGCGCGTGCGCAGGCGCAGATCCTGGCGGATGAAGGCCTGTTCGCCGCCCCGCAGGAGGATGAGACCGACTTCATCGGTAAGCTGCTAGCCAATTATGGCGCCGACCAGATCGCCGCCGCCTTCCTGCGCCAGCAGATGGCCGCCCGCCCCGCGCCGGAGGAACTGTCGGAGGCCCAGGAGGGATCGCAGGCGATCAGCCGCTCAGAACGCGGTACGCGGCGGGAGCGCGGCGAGCCTACCGAAAGGCCGGAACGCAGCGACCGTTTCCAGAACGGTATCTGGTTCCGCATCTCGCTGGGCCGCAAGCACCGGGCCGAGCCGCGCTGGCTGCTGCCGATGATCTGCAAGGCCGGCCATGTCACCAAGGCCGCTGTCGGTTCGATCAAGGTTGGCGACACCACGACCGAGTTCGAGATATCGCCCGCCATGCTGGAGAGCTTCGAGGCGGCCATCACCGCCAATGGCAGCGGCGAGAAAGGCGTGACCATTACCCGCGCCGAAAGTCCTGGCCGCCCTGCCTCGCCCGGACCACGCGCTCGTGACTATTCCCACCAAGGGCCGAAGCAGTCCCGCAAGCCGTATGGCAAGCCAGACAATGGCTTCCGCCCGGCCGAGGACGCCGTCGCTGCGTCCGAAAAGCCAAGGGGCAAGCCCTATGGAAAGCCCAACGCGAAACCGGGCAAGAAAAAGAGCTACAAGCCGAAGCCGGGGCGTGATCCGCGTTAGAACCCTTCCCGTTTGATTGGTACGGGATGAATTCCAGCAATTATCCGGAGATTTTTGCGGGCCAAACGTGAACAGCCCGCGATTCTTTAGATGTGGCCTGTAAATACCACAAGGATGAGCGCAAAGGTTGTTTGCAGGCTAGTACTTCAAAAAGTCAGCCGGAGCTAACCGTACCGTTCGTTTGTTCTCAATTCATCCGCCTAAATCTACAAGCCAAGACAAACTGCACATAATCGCAGGACTGAGCGCAAGGTCGTTTAAAACGCGGAAATGAAAGGCTTACCCCGTACCAGTCTAATTGCGGCCTGGCACGGGGCTGTCCACGACACGATCAGACCAGCGCCACCTGCTGCAGCGGCTGTTGCCGCGCCTCCGGCAGATTGTCATAGAGGTCCGCGATCAGGTCGCTCTTCAAAGCGGCATATTTCGGATCGGACCAAAGATTGACCCACTGCCGGGGGTCTTCGCTAAGGTCATACAGTTCCCCCTCCGTGCCGTCATGCACGGTGGATTTCTCGCAGACCGTCAGCACATACCCGTCGCGGTATAGCGTCCGCAGATGGATGCTGTGACCGTTATAGCCGCCATCCCATTCGGTAATGACGCGCTCCCGCGTGCCATCCTCGCTGGTCGGCATGACGGCCCCCTGCATGCGCGGATCGGGGGCGATGCCGGCGATCGAACAGAAGGTGCGCGCCAGATCGACATGGCCAACCGGCTGTTCGACCACCGACGGGGCGACGGCGGCGACCGGTGCGGGGCGCCAGACCATCGGCAGCCGCATCAACGCGTCGACATGGTATGGCCCCTTGAACATCATGCCGAAATCGCCCTGGAATTCGCCATGGTCGGCAGTATAGAGGATGTCCGTCTCCTGCCCCCAGCCGCGGGTGTCGATATAGGACAGGACCCGACCGATGGCCTCGTCGATCAGCTCGTTCTCGATGTGGCACATGGCGTTGACTTCGCGAATCTGGTCCGCCGTCATCTCGGCAGGCACGAATTCGGGTGGCAACTCGTAGTTGAACTGCGCCTTGCCGAGATACCAGTCCAGCCAGTGCCGCGGCTTGCCTTCCAGCATCTTTATCGTCGCCTCGACGCTGCCCGGATAGCCATCGGGAAGGTCAAGATCGCGCCAGTTTACGCGCTTCAGCTCGGAAGAAGGAGGATCCCACGGATGATGCGGGTCGGGGAAGCTCATCCAGACGAACCAGTCTTCTTCCTCGTCCAGCTTGCCCAACCAGTCGATCACCCGGTCGGCCGTCCAGTCGGTGTGGTAATGCTCGCGCTGGATATGGTTGTGCCAGACCTGAATGGCGCCGGTATCGCCGCCGCGCTTGCAGCTAATGGTCTTCTCCGGCGTCACATACTCCTGGAAGAAATCCACCTCGTCGGGGTGATTCTCCTGCAGCCATTTCGGATAGTGGTAGAGGCTGCGCCCGGCGCGGCCGGTATGGGCGCACAGCTCCATATATTCAAAGCCGCGATGGGGCCCGTGCAGGCCCTTTGACGCGGCATAATTCTCGAAATAAGGACCGCCCGGCGCCGAGGACGGTTCGAAATGCGCCTTGCCGATCAGGGCGGTGCGGTAGCCCCCCTGCTCCCGCAGCAGGCGGACAACATCGGGCGTATCCTCCGGCAGCGGGATGCCGTTCGCGATGACGCCGTGGGTGCGCACATGCTGTCCTGTCAGCATAGTCGAGCGCGCCGGCATGCAGACCACATTCTGATTGTGCGCGCGCTTGTAATTGATGCCGGTGGCGGCGAGGCCGTCGACGACAGGTGTCCGGGCGACCTTGCCGCCATTGCAGCCCAGGGCGTCATGACGCTGCTGATCGGTGGTGATAAAGAGAATCTTGCGTCCCATCTGGGGTCCTTTCGGCGCGAACCTTCCCGGCGGGACAGACGGCCGTGCTGGCCCGTCCGTCCCGGTTCGGGATCATGAATTCGGTTAGAGGTCTCGCTCCCGGTCTCTCGTATGAAACAGGTAGCGTATTGGTGTGCTTGCGCGCTTACATCTTCGCTTCCGGCGGGACCAGCTCGTCGCGGATCGCCACGCCGCGCTCCTTGTAGTAGCGATAGGCGCCGACATGCAGCGGCGCGTTCATCTCGGCCAGCGCATTCTCGGCCTTGATGACGCCCATCCACTGAGCCTCCGCCTTCAGGGCGGCGTTGTTCTCCAGAATGGTCTTGGTCACGTTGTAGATCACTTCCTCGGACATGCCCTTGTGGGTGCCAAGCCCGACCATGGTCTGCAATGTGCGGATGTTCTCCTCGTTGACCTGGTTGGCGCCATAGAGGTCCTTCGGAATCTCGGTGACGACGCGCCCGGGTATCTGCATGGCCTTCTTGATGCTGTCGGCGTCAAGGGCGGCTTCGGGCAGGCTCAGCAGCCGGATCTTGCCCAGCGTCGCCAGCTGCACGATGGCGGGATCCGGCAGTGCCTTCGGTGACATGTGGGCATCAGCCTGACGGTCCTGGAAGGCTTGCATGCCGGAATTCCAGTCCACGTTCAGCTGGGTGAAGTCCGAGCCGGCCTTGAAGCCGGTGGCCGCGTCCAGCATCTGCACCGCAGTCACGGTCGCAGCACCGCCCGGCGGGCCGAGGAAGATCCGCTTGCCCTTCAGGTCCTTCATCTCGGTGATGCCGCTGTCGGCCCAGACCACCATATGATAGGCACCAAGCGGGTAGTTCAAAATCATGCGCAGATTCTTGAACAGCTCCGGCGCCTCCGGCATCTTCGCGTACATGTTGATGCCGTTGCGCATGAAGTGATTGACCGACGAGGCCGTGGTCAGGAATTCCAGGTTCTCCTTGGCGGCATCCACAGCCTGGCGCACCAGCGGACGGCCCGTGGTGATCTGCGCCTTGTGGCCCAGCTTGTCGCGCAGCAATTCCGTCGCGGCGATGGCGAACACCATATCGGTCGAGGATTGCGACATGGTCTGCCAGCGATAGACCTGGTCACTTGCGCTGGCGACGGCGCTGCCCCCGGCGATGGTAGCAAGCATCGCGCCGGAGAGTGCGATGGCTTTCAGTTTCCTCATTTTATCCTCCCTGCCCTTCACGGGCACTTTTTCAGTTTTTGGAACAGGTTGCTTCAAAGGCGTCAGCCGGGCACGAAGCGCCGCTGCCGTTGCCGGAGCAGCATGGACAAGCCGAGCAGGAATGCTGAGGCGACGGTAACCTCCAGCTCGAAACGGTCGCTGAGCAGCGCCGCTAGCGGTGCCAGGCCAAGCGCCCCCCGAAACAGGCAATGCATCCGCGACAGGGCCGCACCGTCATAGGCATAGAAGGCTGTCGACAGCGCCAGGATGGCGACGCTCAGGGCCAGAATGGCGATGAGGAACTGGCCCAGATCGAAGCTGTCCAGCACCAGCAGCAGGCTGGGCTCGATCACGAAGACGAACGGGATGACGAAGCCGATGAAGGCCAGTCGCAGCGCCGCAAGCGCCGTGGCGACGGGATGCGAGTTCGCGATCGGAGCCGCCGCGAAGACTGCCACCGCCACCGGCGGCGTGATTGCGGACAGGACGCCGAAATAGAAGACAAACAGATGGATCGCCAGTGGCTCTATCCCCAGTTCGCGCAGCGACCGCCCCATCACCAGAACGATGACCAGATAGGCCGGCAGGGTCGGCATGCCCATGCCCAGGATCAGACAGGTAAGCGCGGTCAGCGCCAACGCCAGCAGCAGGTTGTTCTCGCCCAGCGCTGCAACAGTAGAGGCAAAGCTGAGTCCGATGCCGGTGAGGTTCAGCGTGCCGAGGATGATGCCAATGGCGGCAACCGCGACGACGATTGACGCGCCGGCGGTTCCCCCCTTGATGATGGCGTTCAGGATGAGGGACGGGTTCCGTCGCAGGTCCGGATTGAACATCAGCGCCGACACCACAACGGCGATCACCGCACAGAAGCCCGCCATAGCCGGCGACCGGCCCGCGACCAGCACAGCGATGATGACCGCGATGGGAATCACGAACATCAGCGATTCCAGGGCCGTCTTACTGTCGATGCGCTCGCGCTGCGCTGGCGGTATTGGCTGGATGCCCGCCTTGCCCGCTTCCAGCGAGACGGCAACAAATAGGGCGCCGTAATAGAACAGCGCCGGCAGCAATGCCGCCAGGCAGATCATCAGATAGGGCATGCCGATCAGGTCAGCCATCAGGAAGGCAGCCGCCCCCATGACCGGCGGCATGATCTGTCCTCCGGTCGATGCGGCCGCCTCGATGGCGCCGGCACTGGCCGGCTTGAAGCCGCGCCGGATGATCATCGGAATGGTGAAGGCGCCGGTGCCGACGACATTGGCCACCACGCTGCCCGACATGCTGCCAAACAGAGCGGAGGACACGATGGCTGCGTGCCCGACGCCGCCGCGAGTCCGGCCGGTCAGGGCAAAGGCAATCTTGATCAGCGCGTTGCTGGCCCCCGTCCCTTCCAGCATCACACCGAAGACGACGAAGATCAGCACGACCTGGATGACGATGCTGAGCGGCGTGCCATAGACGCCCTGGAACCCGTACCAGACCATTTCCATTGTGACGGCGAGGCTGAACCCGCTATGGCCGATGGCGGAAGGCAGATACCCACCGAACAAGCCATATAGAAAGGCCGCGATGACGAACAGGAACAGTGGTAGACCGAACAGCCGGCGCGTCGCCTCCAACAGCACGCAGACACCAAGGAAGGCGATGAAGATGTCCGTATTGTCGTAGGACACCAGCATGGTCGAGAGTTCATCCGCCGCGCTCACGAAGTACCAGATGGCGACGGTGAAAGCGGCGACCGCCGCTATGTCGGCCAGCCAGGCAAAGACCAGGAGCAGCGTCCGTTCTTTCGGCACGGCGGCAGCCAGCGGGCAGCCCAGCAGGACCGAAACGACGGAAGCATAGACGATCAGTGCGCGCGTGTAGGCTATATCGTAAACGCCGACATAGGCGACGATAATGGCATTCACGGCCAGCGCCAGTCCAAGAGCGGCAGCGGCGTAACCGAATATCCGCGTGGGCATCGGAATCATGCCAGTCCTCCTGGCATATGCTCCGTGTGATGAGCGGAACTACGGCGCGATGCAGGCTTAAACGGTGTCACTATTCCCCCCTGGGTCCCGGCCCTGGCACCTTCCGGCTTCTGTTGGCCGGTGTCTGATACGGGGCAACTGGGTTTCTTGCGCGGCGTGGCGCTTGATCTTTTTTAAGCCGCGCTGCGCGGCCTTCGCCAATATGGATTACAGCTACAAGATATAAGTCCAACTTATAGCTTTGCGCGCATGCCAGTCGCGCTTCATCGAAGCGGACCGGCCATGCGGCAGGCGGGTATCTATCCCCTTCCCCCGCGCATGTAGCGCCTTTCCGGACGATAACGGTTCCGCTTTCGCGCGTTAGCGAGCAAGCGCCGGAAGAATCTGAGGCAAATTGCGATCATGCGCCTGGCTGTCCGCGCTTGCGCAGGCCGTTCTGCCGTAACCGCCAGATGAAAGTGTCGAAGCGGTCCTGCCCGAAGAAGGGCTCGTTCTCGAACACGAAACAGGGGACACCCCAGTGGCCGGCCTCGGTCAGCTCCGCCTCGTTCGCCAGCATTTGCTCGTCGTACCAACCGGGATTGCTGTCGATGCGCGCCTGCATCTCCTCATGGTCGAGCCCCGCCTTTTCGGCTGCCTTCGCCAGGTGGTCGCCCTTGTCCCAGTTATCGACGCTGCCATCCCACAGCAGGCGCGAGATGTTGTCCGCATAGGCCAGGCCGTGCCCCTGCCTGCAAGCTTCAACGCCGAGATGCGAGATGTTGCGGATGAACGGCTGGTCCTTGGCGATCTTCAGTGTGACAGGATCCTGCTGGATGGGATCGGGAACCGGGCGCCGGAAGGGCAGACCAAGAAAGTCCGCCTGGCGCTTGGTGTCGAGGAAGAAGTAAGGGCGGTGAAGCGGCCCCATCCGGTCGAAATAGGCCGGTTCGCGCAAGGCCAGCGGCCGGACGATGCGAATCTGTGCATCGACATCGTACTCCGCCGCGAAGGCAACGAGACGCGCGGTGGCGAGATAGCTGTAGGGGCTGCGGAAAGACCAATATACAGTAAATGGAATTGTCATCGATACATACTCCTGTACACCCAGTTGGCGCGAAGCGGCTTCCCGGCTTCGCGATTGTGACTCCGACGATGAGCCGTTACTCGATCGATATCAGGCATCTGCGATATTTCATTGCCATCGCGGAAGCAGGCAGCTTCACCGGTGCGGCAAATCACCTGCATATCGCCCAGCCGGCGCTCAGCCAGCATGTGCGGAATCTGGAGCAGAGCTTCGGAACCCAGCTGCTCGACAGGACCACACGCGGCGTCGAACTCACGGCGGATGGCCGGAAGCTGCTGGCGCACGCGCGTCGCGTTGTCGAGGAGATGGACCGATTGGTAGACGCCATCAGCCCCGGCAAGCCGGAGGGTGATGTGATGCTTGGGCTGCCGATCCCGGTCAGCCCGCTGATCACCCAGCCGCTGCTGACGACGATGCAGCGTGACTATGATGGCGTGACCCTGCATATCCGGGAGGCAATGAGCGCGTATCTGGCGGAATGGCTGATCGATGGCCGGATCGACGCGGCCGTCCTGTTCAGCAACCAGGAGCTGCCGCATATCGATACACATGAGGTCTGTGAGGAAACGCTCTACGTCGTTGGCCCGCCCGGCGCTTTCGCTCCTGGCGCGGTCGTTCCGTTCCATGACCTGCCGCGCTACCCGCTGATCATGTCGCACCCGGAAAACGGGTTGCGCTCGCTGGTTCACAGCACGGCGCAGCGGCTGGGCGTCGAATACACGATCAAGTTCGAAATCGACGTGATCAACGAGATGAAGCGCTTCGTTGCCGCCGGAAAAGGCTTCACCGTACTGGCGCCGGTCGCCTTTTATGAGGAACTTGTCGCCGGTCGCCTGTCGGCTGCGCCCATCGTCGAGCCGGAGATCGTGCGCACCTGGACCATGGCAACTCGCCGTCATACCCGGCCGAACGCAGCCTGCAAGGCCGCGATGGACCTGACTGAAGCAGTCCTGATCGAGCGTACCGGCATGGTGAAGAAGGCCGTCAGCGATTATGCCGGTACGCTGCATTGACGATCAGACGCCTTCGTCGCCGCCCAGTATCGTCCCCGCTTCATTATCCACGATGACCGGCGTCTCCAGGAACTCGACGCGCGGCGGCGCGCCGAAACGCGCCATGATGGACGCCGCGAAAGCATCGTCGAACAGTGTTTCCGCCTCGGCCCGGCTGCGGAACAGATAGACGCCGCCGCAGGTGTTGTCGTCGGCGATGTAGTAGTATTTGCGCACCAGTCCGGCGATCGTCTGGAAGCGCGGTGCGGACTGCCGGAACATCCCTTTCAGCTCGTCCTGGGACTTGCCGACGGGCTGCGGGAACCGGGTAATGACGGTGATCATGCTGAATTTCCTGTCTTTCTGAACGGCCGGTCAGTCGAGCTGACTGACATGCTTGGTGTCGAGATAGCTTTCCAGCCCCTCGGTGCCGCCTTCGGAGCCGTAACCGCTCTCCTTCACGCCGCCGAACGGAACCTCCGCCAGCGAGATACCAAGGTGGTTGATGCCCAGCATGCCGGTACGCACCCCCTCGCGCAGGGCCTGGGCGCGCTTTGAGACGCCGGTAAAGGCATAGGCGGCAAGGCCGAATGGCAGGGAATTGGCGCGGGCAATCCCCTCCTCGACCGTATCGAAAGGCGTGATTGGGACGACAGGGCCGAACGGTTCCTCGCGCATCACGCGGCACTCATCCGTGGCGTCGGCGATCACCGTCGGCTTCCAGAAATAGCCGCGGTTACCAATGCGGCTGCCACCGGTGGTGATCTTCAGGCCCCGCTCGCGCGCATCGGCGACGAACCCCTCCATCGCCGCCAGGCGGCGTTCATTCGCCATCGGTCCCATTTGGGTATCGGCGGCGCGGCCATCGCCGACACGCAGCGCCTTCGCCCCTTCGGTGAAGGCCTCAACGAATGTCGCGTAGGACCCACGCTGCACATAGAAGCGCGAGGGCGAGACACAGACCTGCCCGGCATTGCGGAATTTGGCGGCCAGGAGCGCCTGCACCGCCGGCTCCACTTCCGTGTCGTCGAACACCAGGACCGGCGCATGCCCGCCCAGCTCCAGCGTACAGCGCTTCACACCGTCCGCTGCCAGCTTCGCCAGCTCCTTGCCGACCGGAATCGAGCCGGTGAAGGAAATCTTGCGGATCCCTGGATGCGGGATCAGGAAGGCGGAGACTTCCGCCGGCTTGCCGAAGACAAGGTTCAGCACGCCGGCCGGGACGCCCGCATCGACGCAGGCATCGACCAGTGCACAACAGGTGGCCGGGGTTTCCTCAGCCGCCTTGATGACCAGCGTGCAGCCGGCGGCCAGTGCACCAGCAATCTTGCGCGCCGGCGTCAGTGCCGGGAAGTTCCAGGGGCAGAAGCCAGCCACCGGGCCGATGGGCTCACGGATGACCATCTGGTTGGCGCCAGGCATGCGAGACGGCACGATCCGGCCATAGAGCCGTACACATTCGTCGCCATACCATTCGAAGATGTCGGCGGCAGCCAGGATTTCGCCCTTCGCCTCGGCCAGTGGTTTGCCCTGCTCCAGCGTTACCCAGACCGCGATGGCACTGCTGCGTTCACGCAGAAGGTTCGCCGCCTTGTTCAGGATGCGCTTGCGTTCCAGAGGCGTGGTGCGGCTCCAGATCTCGAAGGCTCGGACTGCGGCGCTGGCCGCGCGGTCGAGGTCGGCGGCGGAGGCATGCGGCAGATAGCCCAGCGCTTCCTCTGTCGCGGGGTTGATGACCGCCTCGCCCTCACTGGCCGTTCCCTGCGTCCAGGCGCCTTCTATGAACAGCCCAAGCTCCCGATAGTCGGCAGCTGCCGCCACGCCGTTCGGCTGCATGAAATCTCTCCCTGTAAGATTGAATCGAAGCTGGCGAAGGCCGCTCCATTGGTCTGGGAGTGATTTACGCAATCGCGCTACGGCAAGGCCAATAGCACTTCGCGCTAGCCGCTATAGCGCAAACTTCTAGGGGTGTGGGGTCAATACCCGGCCGAGGAACGTCCCGATCGGCACCATCTTCGGGATCGTCCGGCATTCACGCGGAAAGTCTTATCCTTGCCTCGAAGCCGCCGTCCTGTCCCGGCACCGGCGACCGCAGTTCCAGCCGTCCACCGGTCTGGCGCAGGATTGTGTCGGCGATGGCGAGGCCAAGGCCGGAACCGTCCGGCCCTTTCCCGGCGCGGCTGCCGCGTACGAAGCGCTGCGTCAGCCGGGAGAGTATCTCTGGCGGGATGGCGGCACAGTCATTGCGCACGCTGATCGTCCGATCATCCGGCATGGCGATCTCGACGGGCGTATCGGGATCGCCATAGGCCAGCGCATTCTCGACCAGATTGCGCACCACGATGCTGAAGGCGTCGATGTCCATGCGGGCGCGCAGCGATGCGCCCTCGGTGATCGTCAGGGAAAGTCGTCGCGCCGCCCCTGGCTGCGCTGCCAGTTCCTCGATCACCAGCCGCAACACCGGCAGCAGGTCGTTCTCGGTTTCCGAAAGGCCAATGCCGGCTTCCGCGCGCGACAGGTGCAGCAGCTTTTCCACCAGCGCGCCCAACCGGTGCAGCGTCGCCTCGATCCGGCCTCCACGCGCCTGTGCCTCCTCCTGGGTGAGGCCGCTTTCCAGCTCCGCCAGCAGACGCTGGGTCTGCGCCAGCGCCGTCGCCACCGGCGTGCGCAGCTCATGCGCGCTGGTCGCGGCGAAGACACGCTCTGCCTCCAGCGCCGCCCGCAGCCGGTGCAGCAGCCGGTTCACCGCCTGCACGGTGCCGCCGATCTCCTCCGGCCAGCCGGTATCCTCGATGGGATTCAGATTGCCGCCATCGCGCGCACCGATCGCGCCCTGCAGCCGCCGCATCGGCGCAAGTCCCTGCCTGACCGACCACAGGATGATGAGGATGCTGACCGGCACCAGCCCGGCCAGCGGCAGCAACAGGGCGCCGGCGCTTTCCATCAGGGCTTCCTGCCGGTGGCCAAGCGGTTCCGCGACCTGCAGGAAATAGCCACCCGAAGCGATGGTATAGACGCGGTGATAATTCGTTTCCGAAAATCCGAGATCGAGCGCCTGGGTATAGGGTTCTGCCGGCGCGTCATGGGACCGCAGCAGCACGGCGCCGTCGCGGCCGCGCAGCTGGAAGGTCAGGTACTCGTCGTCATCATCCTGCTCGCCCAGCAGGCCCGGGGGCGTTGCTTTCCCTACCAGGGCGCCGGTCGCCAGCGGCAGCAGCCATTGCGCGGTTTCCTCCAGCGCGCTGTCGAACACTTCGTCGATTTCCTCGTGCATGACCAGGACGGAAAAGGCCGCCCCCAACAGCCAGAGCAGCACGATGCCCCCGGTCAGCAGGAGGGTGAGGCGGCGCGAGATGCTGCCAGGGCGGGCCATCATGCCTCCAGCCTATAGCCAAGGCCGCGCATGGTGCGGATCGCCTCCCGTCCCAGCTTCTTGCGCAGCCGGCTGACATAGACCTCCACCGCGTTGGACTCGATTTCGGCGCCGAAGGCATAGAGCGCATCCTCTATCCGCCCCTTCGAGACCAGCGCGCCCGGCCGCCGCATCAGCAGTTCCAGTACCGCCCACTCCCGTGCCGTCAGTTCCGCTACGACGCCCGCGACCGTCACGCGGTGCGCGCTCTGGTCTATTTCCATATCCCCCAGCCGCAGAACCGGGTTTGGGTCGCCGGCATAGCGCCGGCTGACCGCCATGATGCGTGCTGACAGTTCCTCCAGGTCGAAGGGCTTCACCAGATAATCGTCGGCGCCGGCGTTCAGCCCCTCGATTCGGTCGGAGATACGGTCGCGCGCCGTCAGCACGATCACCGGCACCTTGTCGCCCAGGCCACGGAGGTCGCGCAGCAGGGCAAGCCCGCTGCCATCCGGCAAGGCCAGATCCAGCAGGATGAGCTGGTAGGCAACAGTCTGCGCGGCATGCTCCGCATCCGCCAGTGTCGTCATCCAGTCCACCGCATGGCCGGCTCTTGCCACATGCTCCTGCACGGCCTCCCCCAGACCCGGCTCGTCTTCCACCAGCAAGATACGCATCGGCCCTCCGCTACAGCTACGCAGGATGCATAGCCCGGGCGGCTGACGCCAGTCTGAACGGCCTTCAGCTTGCTGTCAGGAAGTCCTGTCAGGGTTGCCATTATCCTCACCCGTTACAGGAGAACCGACATGCGTATCCGACTGACCGCTCTCGCCGCCGCCCTGCTGATCGGCACCGCCGCCCTGCCGGCCCTGGCCAGCGACAAGTGCAACGTGCCGAAAGGCGAGTGGCAGGCCGCACAGGAACTGCAGGCGAAGCTGGAGGCCCAGGGCTGGAAGATCCAGCGCCTGAAGACCGATGATGGCTGCTACGAAGTCTATGCGACCGACGCCAACGGCAAGAAGATCGAGGCCTATTTCAACCCGAAGACGCTGGAGATGATCCAGTCGAAGATGAAGGACTGAGCCTATGCAGCCCGCTCTGGAGCCTATCCGGCAGCCAGGTGTGAAGGTCTGGGACCGCTTCGTGCGCCTGTTCCACTGGACGCTGGCCGGCAGCATCGCCGTCGCCTGGCTGTCGGCGGAGGAATGGGACGCCCTGCATGAGTGGACCGGCTACCTGATCGGCGGGCTGCTGTTGCTCCGGCTGGTCTGGGGCCTGATCGGCAGCCGCTATGCGCGGTTCTCGCAATTCCTGAGGCCTCCGGCGGCGATCCTTGCCTATGGGCGGGCCATCCTGACAGGCCGGGAGCGGCGGTATCTGGGCCACAATCCCGCAGGTGCGGCGATGATCCTGGCGCTCATCGCCGTCATCGCCGGCACTGCCCTGACCGGCTGGATGGGAACGCTCGACCGCTTCTGGGGTGTCGAATGGGTTGAGGAAGTGCATGAGAGCCTCGCCACCCTCATCCTGATCCTGGTGCCCCTGCATCTGGCCGGCATCGTCCTGGCCAGCCTGCGACACCATGAAAATCTGGTGCGCGCAATGATCTCCGGACGCAAGCGCGCGCCATCGGGAACGGACGTCGCCTGATTCCCCTCTCTCAGGCGCGTTCAGCTTCCCGTCAGCTTTCGGGCGTATCGGTTGTTCATCCAGCCTCCCCCCTGCGTATGGACCGCCGATGCGCCCGAAGCTGCCTTTCCCTTCCCTGGCGTTCCCTTTTCTGGCCCGCCCTTCCCTGCATCCGCTGACGCTCGTCCTGCTGTTCGCGGTCTTTCTGCTGGCCGTCCATAATCACCGGCTGTGGCAGGAGATCGGCCAGGTCTGGAGCGGCCGATCCCTGCATGATTTGCTGTTCCTCGGGTCGCTGGGGCTGTTCTTCCTGGTGCTGCTGTCCCTGCCGTTGCAGCTGGTCGCCTTTCCGCGCCTGCTGAAGCCGGTCCTGGCCGGTCTCGTGCTGATCGCCGCCGGCATTTCCTACTTCATGGATGGCTATGGCGTGCTGGTCGAGAAGACGATGATCGTGAACATCGTCGAGACTGACATGCGCGAGGCTGGCGACCTGCTGTCCTGGCAGCTGGCCTGGCACATGCTGCTGACCGGCGTGCTGCCGGCGGCCCTCATCCTGTGGGTGCGTCTCACGCGGCACGGCTGGAAGCGCGAGGCGCTGCTGCGGGCCGGCGCGCTGGCGGGCTCGCTGGCCGCTATCGGGCTGATCGCCCTCTTCTTCTTTCAGGATTATGCGTCGCTGGCGCGCAACAACCGGCAGATCCGGCACATGGTGAACCCGGTGACCGCGCTCTATTCCGCGACCGTCTATGCGCTGGGCACCGACCGACATGCGCCTGGCGGCCCGCCCGCGCCGATCGCCCGGCTGGTCTCGCTGGGCAATGGCTGGCAGGCACCGGAACGCAAGCCCCTGCTGTTCGTCTTCGTGCTGGGCGAGACAGCGCGCGCCGCCAATTTCTCGCTGAACGGCTATGCACGGATGACCAATCCGGAGCTGGCCACACTGCCGGTGGTCAGTTTTACCGAGGTGGCCTCCTGCGGCACCTCTACGGCCGAATCCGTGCCCTGCATCTTCTCGCCGCTGGGCCGGGCGGACTATTCGCCCGCCAAGGCCAAGGCATCGGAGAACCTGCTCGACCTTGTGCAGAAGGCCGGCCTCGACGTCGTCTGGCTGGAGAATAATTCCGGCTGCAAGGGAGTGTGCGCCCGCGTGCCGACCGAGACCCTCGCCATCCGTCAGGAGTCCGACAAGGCCTACTGCGATACGGAAGGCTGCATGGACATGCTGCTGGTCGAACGGCTGCGCGGCATTGCCGCCAGTCTCGAACGCGATACGGTCGTGGTGCTGCACCAGATGGGCAGCCATGGCCCCGCCTATTACCGGCGCTATACAGACGCGTTCCGGCGCTTCACGCCGACCTGCGACACCAGCCAGTTCCAGGACTGCGAAACCAAGGCGATTACGAACAGCTACGACAACAGCATCCTGTACACGGACCATGTGCTGGCCGAGGCGATCCGCGCGCTGAACAACGTCTCGGACCGGATCGACACTGCGTTGCTCTATGTCTCCGATCATGGCGAATCGCTGGGCGAAGGCGGCACCTTCCTGCACGGCCTGCCCTACGCCATCGCGCCGGAGGTGCAGAAGCATGTACCGATGATCTGGTGGAATTCCGGCGGCTTCCAGCACCGCACGCGGCTAGCGCAGGGCTGCCTGGCGGCGTCGCGGGACCGGCCGCTCAGCCATGACAATATCTTCCATACGGTGTTGGGCCTGCTGGATATAGATACCGACGTCTATAAGCGCCCGCTGGACGCCCTTGCTGAGTGCCGCCTGCCTGACACTTTTATCGCCCAACAGGCCGGGGTACCGCGATGAGTCTGGTGCCTGGCTGGCGGATTGCGCGCGGTTCTGGCTGGGAAATACAGCTACTGCTCGGCCTGCTGCTGATCCTGATCGCGGTGCCGGTCTGGCACCGGCTCGATCTGGCGCTGGCCGAACTGTTCCATGACAGTACGGCGAATGACTGGCTGATGCCGAAAGAAGGCGGGCTGGCACACGCCGTTCTTTATACTGGTGCCCGGCGCCTGCTCGGTATCGGTGGCGGCATTGCGGCGCTGCTGCTGGCCTGGTCAGGCTGGCGCCGGGGCTGGAGCGAAAATCACAGCCGCATCGCGCTGGCGATCCTGGTTCTGGCGCTGACTACGCTCACCGCCAACCTGCTGAAACAGGTCACCGGGGTATCCTGTCCCGCACAGGATATGCTGCTCGGCGGCAACCGGTTCGGAGTGACGATCTGGGACCGGCTCTATGCGCTGGCACCGTTCGAGCCGAACCTGCGCTGCTGGCCGGCCGGCCATGCTGCAGGCGGTTTTGGCCTGTTCGGCCTTACCCTGCTTGCAGGCGCCTCCGGCTGGGTAGCCCCCCTGCCGCGCTGGCTGTTCTATGCACCCGGCATGGCGACGGGCTGGACCATGGGCTTTTATCAAATGGCGCGCGGCCAGCATTTTCTGACCCACACGCTGGCCTCCATGTTGATCGGCCTGCTGATAGCCACCTGCGCCTGCCGGCTATACGAGTCGCAACGAGAAAAATCGCTCTCAGCGGCAAAAGCCGAAGCCGCGAGCTAACCGCGAAGTCCTAGAAAGATCACCAAACTCAAAGGGAATAAAGGCAATATTCCGATGCGTTCCCGGTGGCACCTTAAAAGGTTTCGAGAACACACACTCAACGCGCAAAAAAATGACTGCCCGTGAGTTCCCACACGAGTTCCCACAGCGGTTCTCGCACGAGCCGTTAAGTTATTGAAATATATAAAATAAAAGGTGATGGCGTCCCCAAGGGGATTCGAACCCCTGTCGCCGCCGTGAAAGGGCGGTGTCCTAGGCCTCTAGACGATGGGGACGTCGAGACGCTGTGCGCGGAGGAACATACTGGCTCGGGGCGGAAAATCAAGAACGAAAGGCGAAATTCCGTGGTTAAATTCCGCCCGCCGGTTTCCGGCTTCTTTCGGCCCCGGATTACCGCGCCTTTGCCGCGTCATCGATCAGCAGCTGCACCTTCTCATTGCCCTGCCAGCGGTCGATGCGGAGATGCCCGGCCACATGCAGCGGCATGGAGCCGGCCTTCAGCAGCGCCTCGCCCAGCCCGCTGTCCAGAGCCCGGAAGGCGATGGCCTTCAGTCGCCGGCCATCGGCATCGCCCAGCTGGCAGCGCACATGGTTCTCCCCCACCACATCGGCGCCCAGGATGCGTGCTGCCGGGAAGGCGAAGCGCGGTTCCGGATTGCCGACGCCGAACGGCCCGACACGCCCCAGCGTTTCCAGCAGCTCTATTGTCGCCCCGCCGGGCCTGAGCGCGCCATCGATGGACAGGACGGGCGTCGCCTCGCCGCCTTCCAGCCAGGCGGCGGCGCGCTCGGTCAGGAAATCCCGGAAAGCGGAGAGCTTGTCGCGCTCCAGCGTGAAGCCGGCAGCCATCGCATGGCCGCCACCATTCACCAGCAGGCCGGCCTGATGCGCGGCAATCACCGCCGGCCCGAGCGCGAAGCCGGCGATCGAGCGGCCGGACCCCTTGCCGATGCCCTTGTCGTCGAAGGCGATGACCAGCGCCGGGCGATGGAAGCGTTCCTTCAGCCGGCCGGCGACGATGCCGATGACGCCAGAATGCCAGCCCTCGCCCGCCGCCACCAGCAGCGGCCCGTCGGCATGGTGTTCGACCTGGGCCAGCGCCTCGTCCTGTACCCGCTGCTCGATCAGCTTTCGCTCGGTGTTGAAGCGGTCCAGCTCGGCGGCCAGTGCGGCGGCTTCTGCCGCATCCTCGGTGGAGAGCAGCCTTGTGCCGAGATCGGCGCGTCCGACGCGCCCGCCGGCATTCACGCGCGGCCCCAGCAGGAAGCCCAGATGATAGGTGCCCGCCGGCTCGTCGATCTTGGCGACATCGCACAACGCGCGCAGGCCGGTATTGTTGCGCCAGCCCAGCACCTTCAGCCCCTGCGCCACCAGCGCCCGATTCAGGCCGGTCAGCGGCACCACATCGCAGACCGTGCCCAGGGCGACCAGATCCAGCCATTGCAGCAGGTCGGGTTCGGGCCGCGTGCGGTACCAGCCCTCCTCCCGCAGCTTGCGGTTCAGCGCCACCACCAGCAGGAAGGCGACGCCGACGGCGGCCAGCTGGCGGTGTGGACTGTCCTCGTCCAGCCGGTTGGGATTGACCACGGCAACAGCGCGCGGCAGTGAGGGCTCTGCCACGTGATGATCGACCACGATCATGTCGAGGCCGGCCTCGGTGGCCGCTTCCAGCGGGGCGAAGGCGGTGATGCCGCAATCGACAGTGATGCAGACGGCGGCCCCTTCCCGCTTCAGCGCCAGCAGTGCCGGGGCGTTCGGCCCATAGCCCTCGGCCATGCGGTCGGGAATATAGACGCGCGGCTTGCCGCCGATGGCGGTCAGGAACCGGTGCAGCAGCGCCGTGGAGGTCGCGCCATCGACATCGTAATCGCCGAAGATGGCGATCTTCTCGCCACGCAGGATGGCGGCGGCCAGCCGGTCGGCCGCCTTCGCCATATCCTTCAGCTCATAGGGTTCGGTCAGGCTGGCCCGCAGGGTCGGGTTCAGGAACCCTTCTGCGTCATCCAGCCCGACACCGCGTGCTGCCAGCACCTGGCCCAGTATTTCGGGCAGGCCCAGCCGCTGCGACAGAGCAAGTCCTGCCCTTTCGGCTTCCAGCTGTGCCGATGTATCACCCGCCACCTGCCCTCGGGTCGTCCAGCGTCGCCCGGTCAGCGAGCGCTCGACATCGAGGAAGGCGGCGCGGGCGGTCATCCCGGTCAGTCGCCGTCGTAGCCGCTCTTGCGGGAGAAGTCGTGCCGGGCATCGATGAAGCGCACCGTGCCGGTCTTCGAGCGCATGACCATGGAATGGGTGCTGCCGCCGTTCCGGGTGCGGCGCACGCCGCGCAGCAGCGTGCCATCGGTGACGCCGGTCGCGGCGAACATCACGTCGCCGCTGGCGAGGTCGAGCATGGAGTATTTGCGGTTCAGGTCGGTGATGCCGGCCTTGGCAGCGCGTCCCTTCTCGTCATCGTTGCGGAACACAAGCCGGCCCTGCATCTGGCCGCCGATACAGCGCAGCGCGGCAGCCGCCAGCACGCCCTCGGGCGAGCCGCCCTGACCCATATAGATATCGATGCCGCTGTCGGACTGCGAGGTCGCCATGACGCCGGACACGTCGCCATCGGAGATCAGCACGATGCGGGCACCGGCCTCACGCACCTTGGCAATCAGTTCCTGATGGCGCGGGCGGTCCAGGATGCAGGCGACCAGATCGGCGACATCGACCTTCTTCGCCTTGGCCAGGTTCTTCAGATTCTCCGCCGGGCTGTTGTCGAGATCGACCACGCCCTCAGGCAGCCCGCCGCCGACCGCTATCTTGTCCATATAGACGTCCGGCGCGTGCAGGAAGCCGCCCTTCTCCGCCATGGCGATAACCGCCATCGCGTTGGTGCCGCCCTTGGCGGTGATGGTCGTGCCTTCCAGCGGGTCGAGCGCGATATCGATGGCCGGGCCGCCAAGGCCCACCTTCTCCCCGATATAGAGCATCGGCGCCTCGTCGCGCTCGCCCTCGCCGATCACCACCGTGCCGTCGATGGACAGGCCGTTCAGCGCCTGCCGCATGGCCGTAACTGCGGCCTGGTCGGCAGCCTTTTCGTCACCGCGCCCCATCAGGCGGGATGCGGCCAGCGCGGCGGCCTCGGTCACGCGGACAACCTCAAGCGCGAGGTTCCGATCCATGGCTGCACCGTCATTCATTGTCTTAGGCTCCTTGGGCTTTCTTCTTGTTGCTATTCGCTAAACGAAAATCAGAGCGCTTCGATGCGGATGAGGCGCGGCGGCTCCACCACGCTGCCAAGCGCGGCAATCCGCTGGATAGCCCGCATCATACCCGCTTCCTCGGTCTCGTGGGTGGTAATCACCACCGGCACCGGTCCGGACGGGTCGCGCGCCTGCTGCAGCACCGATTCCATCGATACCGCATTATCGCGGAAGGCGGCGGCCACATCGGCGATCACGCCAGGCTGGTCCTTCACCATCAGGCGGATGTAATAGGCGCCGTAATGCCGGCCCATCGGCGCCGTCTCGCCCGGCGCCAGGCGGGAGGGCGGCAAACCCAGGACTGGCGCGTGGTGGCCGCGCGCGATATCCAGGATATCGGCGACGACGGCGGAGGCAGTCGGCCCCTCGCCGGCCCCGCGCCCGGTCAGCAGCACGTTGCCGACCGGTTCCGCCTCTACGAAGACGGCGTTGAACACGCCCTCGACATGGGCGATGGGGGCGGCCAGCGGCACCATGCAAGGATGCACCCGCTGTTCGATGCCGTGATCCGTCACGCCGGCAATGCCCAGCAGCTTGATGCGGTAGCCGAGCTGTTCGGCGAAGGCGAGATCCAGCGCCGAGACATGGCGGATGCCCTCGACATGGATGCCCGCAAAATCCAGTTCCCGCCCGAACGCCACGCTGGAGAGGATGGCCAGCTTGTGCGCGGCGTCGATACCATCCACGTCGAAGCTGGGATCGGCCTCGGCATAGCCCAGCTTCTGCGCGTCGGCCAGCACGTCGGCGAATTCCCGGCCGGTCTCGCGCATGGTGGTCAGGATATAGTTGCAGGTGCCGTTCAGGATGCCGTGCACGCGCTTCACGCGGTTGGCGGCGAGACCTTCGCGCAGGGCCTTGATGACCGGGATTCCGCCCGCCACCGCCGCCTCATAGGCTAGCGGCACGCCAGCGGTTTCGGCAGCTTTGGCGAGTACGGTGCCGTGCAGCGCCAGCAGCGCCTTGTTCGCCGTGACGACCGGCTTGCCAGCGGCGATGGCAGCCTCGATCAGCTCGCGCGCCACGCCGTCCGAACCGCCGATCAGCTCGACCACGACATCGACATCGGGATCGCCGGCGAGTGCGCGGGCGTCGTCATGCCAGCGGCAGGCCGACAGATCGACACCGCGATCCTTCGCCTTGTCACGTGCGGCAACAGCGGTGACCCGGATGGTGCGGCCGCAACGTGCGGCGAGCAGGTCGGCCTGGTCGCGCAGCAGCTTCGCGACACCGCCGCCAACCGTGCCGAGGCCGGCAATACCAATACGCAGATCACCGCTCATGCCAGCCTCGTTATGTCATGGTGCGGCGCGACAGCCGGCGCCGTAAGCGATGGAATGGACATGAAACCCCAGATGGCGAATATGGAACGGTAAAGAACGGCCAGTCGATGATGGCGCCCTATTTAGCGCCGGACGCGGCAAAAGTCGATTACCGAAGGTAAGGCGAAGCGGTCAGTAATCGACGAAGATTTCCACCCGGCGATTCCCCGCCTCGCCCGCTGGCATGACCTCGTAATAGATCGGCTGGCTGTCGCCGACGCCGACGACCTCCATCGACTTTGCCGGCACGCCAAGGCGCCGCAGTTCCTGAGCCACCGCTTCGGCGCGGCTCACGGAAACCTGGAAATTGGCAAGCTGATGCTGCAGCGGGCGCATGTCTGTGGTCCGGCTGCTGGCATGGCCGACAATACGCAGCGTGCCGCCGGTCTTGCGATGCTCGGCCGCGACCTTGCGCAGGCTGTCGCTCTCCGACGGGTCGAGCGTGGTCGAGCCATGGCCGAACAGGATGGTCGCCGCGAGATAGGAGATGCCGGCCTTGCCCGTGGGTGCCGGGGCAGCGAGTTCGGTTGCCGCCGGCTGTGCCTCGGTGCTGCGCGTGGCCACAGGTGCTGCGGAACGGGCGAACTGTTCGCGATACACCTCGGCCGCTGTCGGTGCCGCCGGCGCCGACGCCGTTGGCGCCTGGGCCGTCTCGGTCCTGGTGACAGGCGCTTCCAGCCGTGCTTCCGGCTGCGGGGTCGTGGCGCGGGGCTGCTCAGCAACCTGTCCGGAGGATTGCCCGGAAGACTGCTGGGGCGTGCTGTCGGTGCTCCTGGCGGCGGCCCGCTCGGCCAGCACTTCCTGGCGGCGGCGTTCCATCATCGCCGCACCGGCGGAGACCGTTTCCGACGATTCGGCACGCGGCGCGATACGGGCGGCCGGCGGGGCGGATGGTGCTGCCGCCGCAGGAGCAGGTTCGGCAGCCGCGGGAGCAGCCGCAGGTGCCGTTGGCGCCGGAGCGACAGCCGGCGGGGCCGGTGGCCTGGCCTCGGTCCGGGCGGTTGACGTCGTCGAGGTGGAGACCTGGCCGCTGCCGGTCGTCACCGCGTTGGAGGGTTGCTGGTCGGTGTAGCGGGCCTGCTCGCGGTCAGCAACGAGCCCCTGCTGTGCCGCGCGGCGTTCGCTGGGCGTGCTGATATCGGTCGGACGCGCGGGAACCGAGGCGAGGTTCGGATATGAGGAGTCGCTGGCGGTCTGCTCCTTGGCCGCCTGATCCTTTGCCGGGGCAGCATCGTCCTCGAACAGGCCGGTAGCACCCTTGTACCATTCCACCGGATTGACCGCATCCGGGACCGAGGAACATCCGGCAAGCAGAATAAGGCCGGCCGTTGCCATCAATCCGATCTTCGCTCCGCGTCCCTGCCTGCGTTGCCGCCGCATCTGCATCCCCCGGTCAGTGCAATTTTTCTATTGGATTAACGGCTTATATCACATCCGGCAAGCATGGCGGAGCCTCAAGACCATATCGCACATACGAACGCACGAATCTTGCCACGAATTCCCTTAACCTCGCCACGATCAGGATAATATAATAGAATTACAAAGACTGAGGCCATCGGGCGCGGCGTAATAAATATATAAAATAAATGCTATAAACTACAATAGAACTGCATTGGTGCAAGAGATGAACGACAAATCGGACACGACGACAAAAGTCCCGGATCCAGTACAGCTCTCCCAATCCATGAGCAGTATCGCCGAGCGCAGCCAGAAGCTGATCGCGGCCTATCTGGAAAAGCAGGCGGCCTCGAACGGGCAAGCCGGCTCCGCCGATCCACTGAATATCGGCCAGGCCTTCCTGGAAATGACCGCGAAGATGATGGGCGATCCGACGCGGCTGATGCAGTCGCAGCTGGCCCTCTGGCAGGATTACATGCAGCTCTGGCAGAATGCCAGCAAGCGCTTCCTGGGCGAGGAGGAAGTGCCGCCTATGGTCGCGCCCGACACGGGCGACCGCCGCTTCAAGGACCCGGCCTGGGAAGAGAATTACGTCTTCGACTTCATCAAGCAGTCCTACCTGCTGACCGCGCGCTGGATGCAGTCCACGGTTCATGAGGTCGAGGGGCTGGATGCGAAGACCGCGCAGAAGGTCGATTTCTATACACGCCAGTTCGTCGATGCGATGGCGCCCTCCAACTTCGTGATGACCAATCCGGAGGTGCTGCGCGCGACCGTCGAGAGCGGCGGCGAGAATCTGGTGAAGGGCCTGGAGAACCTGCTGTCCGACCTGGAACGCGGCAAGGGCAAGCTGGCGATCAAGATGACCGACATGGATGCCTTCAAGGTTGGCGAGAACATCGCCACGGCGCCCGGCAAGGTCGTCTTCCAGAATGACCTGATGCAGCTGCTGCAATTCAGCCCGACAACCGAGGAAGTGCACCGCCGGCCGCTGCTGATCGTGCCGCCCTGGATCAACAAATATTACATCCTGGATCTGCGCGAGAAGAATTCCTTCATCCGCTGGGCGGTGTCGCAGGGGCTGACGGTGTTCGTCATCTCCTGGGTCAATCCGGACGAGGATATGGCGCAGAAAAGCTTCGAGGATTACATGCTCGAAGGGCCGCTGGCCGCCCTCGGCGCCATCGAGAAGGCAACCGGCGAGAAGGAGGTGAACGCCATCGGCTACTGCATCGGCGGTACGCTGATGGCCGCTACCCTCGCCTACATGACCGCGAAGAAGGATGAGCGCATCAAGTCGATCACCTACTTCACGACCATGGTGGATTTCGCCGAGGCCGGGGAGCTGTCCGTCTTCATCGATGAGGAACAGCTGCACACGCTGGAATCGATGATGGACGAAAAGGGCTATCTCGACGGTTCGGCCATGGCGACGACCTTCAACATGCTGCGCGCGAATGACCTGATCTGGTCCTTCGTCGTGAACAATTACCTGCTGGGCAAGGAGCCCTTCCCCTTCGACCTGCTGTACTGGAATTCGGATTCCACGCGGCTGCCGGCGAAGATGCACAGCTTCTACCTGCGCAAATGCTATCAGGAGAACAAGCTGGTGGAGCCGGGCGGCGTGAAGCTGGGTGGGGTGAAGATCGACCTGCGCACGGTGAAGACCCCGACCTACATCCTGTCGGCCAAGGATGACCATATTGCGCCGTGGAAATCGACTTATGCGGCAACCCAGCTCTATGAGGGGCCGGTGAAGTTCGTGCTGTCCGGCTCCGGCCACATCGCCGGTGTGGTGAACCCGCCGGCCGCGCAGAAATATTGCTACTGGACCAACAGCCGCAAGCCGAAGAGCCCGGACAAGTGGCTGGAAAGCGCCACCCAGCATCCGGGGTCCTGGTGGACAGACTGGGCCGACTGGGTTGGCAAGCAGGGCGGCGGCAAGGTTCCCGCCCGCGTGCCCGGCGACGGCAAGCTGAAGGCAATCGAGGACGCGCCGGGTTCCTACGTGAAGGTCACGCTGAAATAGTACGTCCTACTCGCCGTAGGAGGCGTGGTGCGCCTTGGCTGTTTCGGCATAGCGCCGCGCCGAATCGGCGATTTCCGCAATATCCGCCTCGGTGAGGTCACGTAAATAGCGCGCCGGCCGCCCGGCCCAGAGCTGGCCGGTGGGAATGCGCTTGCCGGGGGTGAGCAGCGCGCCGGCGGCCAGCATGGCATTGCTCTCGATCACGCTGCCATCCATTGCGCAGGCCTGCATGCCGACGAAGCTGCGGTCATGCAGCGTGCAGGCGTGCAGGATCGCGGTATGGCCGACCGTCACCTCGTCGCCGACGAAACAACCCAGCCCCCGGCCCTGAACATGCACGACCGTGCCGTCCTGGATGTTGGTGCGTTTGCCGACGCGGATGACCTGAATGTCGCCGCGTAGCGTACAGGAGAACCAGATGCTCGATTCCGCCCCGATCTCGACATCGCCGATGATCGCCGCGTTCGGGGCGATGAAGGCGGACGGGTCGATCGTCGGGGTGACGCCCTTATAGGGCAGGATCAGGGCGGACATCGGCATCATTTCTCCGTTACGGGAACATCGGCGGCTGCATCAGCGCCGTGGTTTCCGGCAAGCCAGCCATAACGTTCATGTTCTGCACCGCCTGGCCGGACGCGCCCTTCACCAGATTGTCGATGGCGGAGACGATGATCGCCCGCCCCTTGATCCGGTCAGCGACGACGCCGATCAGCGTGTGGTTGGAGCCACGCACATGCCGGGTCGCCGGCACCTGTCCCATCGGCAGCGCCCGCACAAAGGGCTCGCCCTGATAGCGACTGGCAATGGCCTCGCGCAGGTCGGCGGGCGATGCACCGCCAGCCAGCTTCACATAGGTGGTGGAGAGGATGCCGCGGCTCATCGGCATCAGGTGCGGCGTGAAGTTCACGAGGATCGGCCGGCCGGCGGCCTTGGTCAGCCCCTGCTCGATCTCCGGCGCGTGCCGGTGCTTGGCAACGCTGTAGGCATGGATGCCCTCGGTCACCTCGGTGAAGAGCGAGCCTTCCTTCGCGGCCCGGCCGGCGCCCGACACGCCCGACTTGGCGTCAATCACGATATCGTCGGCATCGATCAGGTCGGCCTCGACCAGCGGCACCAGCGGCAGCTGGGCGGCTGTCGGGTAGCAGCCGGGGTTCGCCACCAGCCGGGCCTTGGCGACCGCATCGCGGGCCAGCTCGGTGATGCCGTACACGGCTTCCTTCTGCAGGTCCGGCGCCAGATGCGCATGGCCGTACCATTCAGCATAGGTATCGACGTCATGCAGCCGGAAGTCGGCCGACAGATCCACGACCTTCAAATGCGTCGGCAGGGCGGCAATGACTTCCTGCGTGGTGCCGTGCGGCAGCGCGCAGAATACCAGGTCGCACTGGCTGTAATCGGCATCCTCGATCTTGGTCAGCACCGGCAGGTCGAGATAGGCCAGATGCGGGAACACCTCGCCCAGCGGCTTGCCGGCGGCGCGGTCGCCGGTCAGCAGGGTGATTCGGGTGGAAGGATGCTGCGCCAGCAGGCGGATCAGTTCGGCCCCGGTGTAGCCGCTGGCTCCCAGAATGCCGACCCGGATGTGGTTCGACGATGCCGTCATCTTACTCTCCTTCCCTATGCCGCCGGTCTAGTGGCGAACAGTGTGCAACAAAACAGCGAAACCGTGATGACACAACGAAAAACGGGGCGCCCCTGCTGGGACGCCCCGTTTCCGGTAGTCGTATCCCTTGAGGGACTTAACGCTTCGAGAACTGGAAGCTACGTCGCGCCTTGGCACGGCCGTACTTCTTACGCTCGACGACGCGGCTGTCACGGGTCAGGAACCCGCCCTGCTTCAGCGCGCCACGCAGCGCCGGCTCGAAATTGATGAGCGCGCGGCTGATGCCGTGACGCACGGCGCCGGCCTGGCCGGACAGGCCGCCACCGGTAACGGTGCAGATCACGTCATACTGGTCAACGCGGCCAGCGGCCTCGAAGGGCTGGCGCACGATGAGCTGCAGCACCGGACGGGCGAAATATTCCTTCTGGTCGCGGCCATTCACGACGACGCGGCCGTTGCCCGGCTTCACCCAGACGCGGGCGATGGCGTTCTTGCGGCGGCCCGTGCCGTAGGCGCGGCCCTGCGCATCGATCTTCGGCTCGGCCGGAGCGGCCTCGACCGCCTCGGACACCAGGTCCTTCAGCGCGTCCATGCCCTGATTCTCGACAGTGGTCATGGATTAGGCACTCCTCTTGTTCTTCGAATTCATCGCCGCGAGGTCCAGAACCTCCGGCTGCTGCGCCTCGTGCGGGTGCTCGGTGCCGGCATATACCTTCAGGTTGCCCATCAGCTTGTTGCGCAGCGGGCCCTTGGAGATCATGCGCTCGACCGCCTTCTGGATGGCGCGCTCCGGGAAGCGGCCGCCCAGGATCTGACCCATGGTCCGCTCCTTGATGCCGCCCGGATGACCGGTATGCCAGTAGAACTTCTTGTCGGTCAGCTTCTTGCCGGTCAGCTTCACCTTCTCGGCATTGACGACGATGATGTTGTCACCGGTGTCGATATGCGGGGTAAAGGTCGGCTTGTGCTTGCCACGCAGGCGCATGGCGATGACCGAGGCGAGCCGGCCCAGAACGACGCCTTCAGCGTCGATCAGGACCCACTTCTTCTCGATCTCCGACGGCTTGGCGGAGTAGGTCTTCATATCTGCCCCAATAGGCTGGAAACGCGATGAGAGGGATACCCCTCGCTTGAGGACGCATGTCTATAGAAGCGCCGATTTCCGGTCAATCGAAAAAGCGGCGGCTGATGCAAAAATAATGGCGTAATTTCAATGAGTTAGAAAAATGGTATTATAATACCGCGCTCAGGAGGCCTTGTTTTCCGGTGGAATCGAGTAGGTGGAGGTCACATGGCACACCGGTTCGCTATCGCCGTCGGAGAAAATCGACACCTCGCCATAGGCCAGACGCCGCCCGCATTTCAGCAGCCGGCCCCTCGCGATCAGGTCACCGGGCTTCGGTCGCTTCAGGAAATTGGCGGTCAGGTTGGTGGTGACGGCCAGCTTCACGACACCGATGCGGCTGAGCACGCAGCCATACATGACGATGTCGGCCAGCCCCATCATGGCCGGGCCAGTGATGGTGCCGCCGGGGCGCAGCAGATCGTCACGGAACGGCAGGCGGGCGGTCACCTCGCCGTCGCCAACATTCTCGAAGCGCACGCCCAGCTGCCCGACATAGGGCACCTCCTCCCGCGCGATGCGGTCCAGCTCTTCCGGCGTGACCCTGCTCATCTTTTGGCATTCCTCTCCTGTTTTCTCGATACTTGCGCGATCCGGTGCCGGACGCCAGACTCGGTATGGAGAATAAGATCAGGGAGACGCGTCATGGCCCATCCTGCCCCCAATGTCGGCGACGAGGATATTCTGCTGCGCAGCGACAGCGGCGGCATCGCGGCGCTGATCCTGAACCGCCCGCAGGCGCGCAACGCGCTGTCCCTCGCCCTGATGACCGCGGTGATCGACGAGCTGGAGGTGATCGCCGGCGATGCCTCGGTCAAGGCGGTGGTGATCGCCGGCAATGGCCCGGCTTTCTGTGCCGGCCATGACCTGAAGGAGATGCGCGCCAATCCGGGCCGTGCCTTCTACGAGAAGACCTTTTCCGCCTGCAGCCGGATGATGCAGGCTGTCGTCCGCCTGCCGCAGCCGGTAATCGCGCGGGTGCATGGCATCGCCACGGCGGCGGGCTGCCAGCTTGTCGCTTCCTGCGATCTCGCCATCGCCGCCGATACTGCCCGCTTCGCCACGCCGGGCGTGAATATTGGGCTGTTCTGTTCGACGCCGATGGTGGCGCTGTCGCGCAATATCGGCCGCAAGCAGGCGATGGAGATGCTGCTGCTGGGCGAAATGGTGCCGGCCTCCCGTGCGCTGGAATTCGGCCTGATCAACCAGGCGGTGCCGGAGGCGGAGCTGGAAGCGGCGATCACGGAGATGGCCGGCAAAATCGCTGCCAAATCGCCGCTGGTGCTGAAGATCGGCAAGGAAGCCTTCTACAGGCAGCTTGAACTGGGGCTGTCGGATGCCTACGACTATGCCAGCAAGGTGATGACCGAGAACATGCTGGCCCGGGATGCCGGCGAAGGCATCGATGCCTTTATCGAGAAGCGCCGACCAGTCTGGCAAGGACGGTAGGGTCTGGCAGGGTCGTTAGGACAGGAAGCAATTATGTTCGCCAATGCCATGAAGCCGTCCTTCGAGAAGGGCAATCATGAGACTTACCCCGATGCGCTGATCCGCCGGATCCTGCGCGAGGTGAAGGTAATCGCCATGGTCGGTGCCAGCCCGGACTGGAACCGCCCCTCCTACTTCGCGATGAAGTATCTGCAGTCCAAGGGCTACCGCGTCATTCCGGTGAACCCGAAGGTCGCGGGCGACGAGATTCTGGGTGAGACGGTCTATGCCAGCCTCGCCGACATCCCCGAAAAGATCGACATGGTGGATGTGTTCCGCAATTCTGCCGCCGCCGGGCCGATCACCGATGAGGCGATCGCCATCGGTGCGAAAGTGGTGTGGATGCAGCTGGGCGTGCGCAATGACGAGGCCGCCGAACGGGCCGAGGCCGCCGGCCTGACCGTCATCATGAACCGCTGCCCGAAGATCGAATATGGCAGGCTGAACGGCGAGCTGGGCTGGCACGGTTTCAATTCCGGCGTCATCTCCTCGAAACGCCGCAAACTGCCGGAGAAGAAGTAATTTTCCTTCGTCATGGTCGGACTTGATCCGACCATCCATTGACCGAGCGAACCGCACAGACAGTTGGACCCTTGGGTCAAGCCCGAGGGTGACGAAATAAAAACTGAAACACCAAGCAGATTCAGGAATCCGCCATGACCAACACCAAGCCCGGTTTCGATACGCTCGCGGTGCATGCCGGCGCCGCTCCCGATCCTGCGACGGGCGCGCGCTCCACGCCGATCTACCAGACCACGGCCTATGTGTTCGACGATGTCGATCACGCCGCCTCGCTGTTCAACCTGCAGGCCTTCGGCAACATCTATTCGCGCCTGACCAACCCGACCGTGGCGGTGCTGGAGGAACGCATCGCCAGCCTGGAAGGCGGCCGTGGCGCCACCTGCGTCGCCTCCGGCCATGCCGCGCAGCTGCTGGCCTTCTTCTCCTTCATGGAGCCGGGCGACGAATTCCTGGCCGCAAGCAAGCTCTATGGCGGGTCGATTACGCAGTTTTCCCGCAGCTTCAAGAAGTTCGGCTGGAACGCGATCTTCGTGGATGCGGACGATCCGGAGAATTTCCGCAAGGCGATGACGCCCAAGGTGAAGGCGATCTTCGTCGAATGCCTGGCCAATCCGGGCGGCGTAATCGTCGATATCGAGGCGGTGGCGAACATCGCGCACGAGGCCGGCGTGCCGCTGATTGTCGACAACACGATGGCGACGCCCTATCTGTGCCGGCCCATCGAGTATGGCGCCGACATCGTTGTGCACTCCACCACCAAGTTCCTGTCCGGCCATGGCAATGCGATGGGCGGCGCCGTCGTCGATTCCGGCAAATTCGACTGGGCGCAGAACGACAAGTTCAAATCGCTGACCACGCCGGAGCCGGCCTATCACGGGCTGAATTTCTACGAGACCTTCGGCGATCTCGCCTTCACCATCTATGGCCATGCGATGGGGCTGCGCGACCTCGGGCCGACCATGGCGCCGATGAACGCCTATCTCACCATCACCGGCATCGAGACCCTGCCGCTGCGCATGCAGCGCCATGTCGAGAATGCGCAGAAGGTGGCGGAGTTCCTGGAGGACCACCCGCAGGTTGCCTGGGTGTCCTATGCCGGCCTGCCCAGCAGCAAGCACCATGCGCTGGCCCGCAAGTACCTGCCGAAGGGCGCCGGCTCGGTGTTCACCTTCGGCGTACGCGGCGGGTACGAGGCCGGCGTGAAACTGGTCGAGGGCTGCGAGTTGCTGTCGCATCTGGCGAATATCGGCGATACACGCTCGCTCATCATCCATCCGGCCTCGACCACGCACCGGCAGCTGACGGAGCCGCAGCAGATCGCCGCCGGCGCCGGACCGGACGTGGTGCGACTGTCCATCGGCATCGAGACGGCGGAGGACATCATGGCGGATCTCGACCAGGCCCTGGCCAAAACCAAGGCCTAAGGACCTGCGGGCGGGCTATTTCAGCAGATAGACCCGCCCGGGATCGGCGACGGCAGGCGCGACAGCGGCGCCCTGCAGATAATCGTAGTTGCAGCGCCGCGCCGCTGTCGCCGCCTCGAAGGTGCTGGCACCATAGAAGATGCTGCGCATCCGTGCCTTGCCGCAGGCCTTGGCGAAGCCCTGCATGCGCTCCACATCGTCGCGGGCCGGCGTGCCGACATGGCTGCCATCGGCGGCAACTGCCATCATCTTCAGACCGACGAACCGCTCCGGCGTGCGGAAGCTGAGCGGCTGGCGCGCGACGAAACCGGCGAAGAACGGGCCGACAAAGGACAGCAGCGTGTGCAGCCTTCCCTGCGGCACGCCTTCGGCCAGATCGACAATCTCCAGCAGGATACGCTTGGAGGAAAGCCGGGGCAGCAGCTGGCACGCCGCGATGAATTGCTGGCGCAGCGGCTTCGTCGCCAGCGTATCGAAATGTACCGGCACGATTAGCAGGGCCCGGCGCTGGCGGCCGACACGCATCAGCGCTTCGCCGGCCTGTGTCAGCATGTAGCAATCAAGTTCGCAGTTGAACACGCCGGTATGGGTCTGCTCCTCGCCCGAGGCCTTCCAGATCGGCAGGATGACACTGGCGCTGTAGGCCGAGATCAGCTTCTTGCGGATATTCGCCATCGGCCAGTAGGAGACGTGCAGCTCGCTGCGCAGCGCCTCGAAGTGCTGCCTCTCGACATCCTCTTCCTTCTTCTGCGCGGCATCGACCGTCTGCGACAGGCCCTCCGGCGTCGTCAGCGCCTCGATGGGGGTCTTCGGGTCCAGCTCCAGGACCAGCGCGCGACAGGTCACCAGCCCTTCCTTGATCCCGGAAACGCCGCTCAGCTTTTCGTTGATCTCGCGGGCGATCTTTTCCGAACTTCTGGTCGCCTTCTCCTTGTCGCCGCCACCGAACAGAATCACGATCTGTTCTTCGTTAACCATAAGGAAGGCGTCGGCAGGACCGGTATGTTTCTTGATGACCGTCTCGGCCAGCAGCAGGATCTTGTCCTTGATCGATGGCCAGCGCTCGCCGAAGCTCTTGCGCACTTCCGAAAAGCCCAGCATCTGGACATTGCCGGCGATCAGCGCGTCGGCTACCAGCTTGTTGGAGCGCACGAAGTCGAGCAGACTGTTGCGAAAGATTGCTGGATCGGAAGGATCGAGCTTCTGCTTGGAATAAGAGTCGTAGAAGCTCTGCTTGCGGGCGCCCTGCTCTCCCGTAACCTCCGGCACTGTCTGGTAGAATTCCGATTTCGGCATTCTGCGGCCTGTCTGCGTCAGCAGTTTTCCCAATGATCGAGTATGCAGGAAACCACACAAACAGTAAGCAAGTTCCTAATGGTAGCCCCGCCAGTGAATTAGCAACATCGAATGTGGTGCGGTTGCGTATCCGCCCTTGATGGCCTATCTGTTTGCCGCAACACCTATTCCCCCTTTGCGGAGCGAGAACGAATCATGATCCAACCGGTGCATGTCGTCGGCGGCGGTCTGGCCGGATCGGAAGCCGCCTGGCAGCTGGCCGAGGCCGGTGTCCCGGTCGTATTGCACGAAATGCGCCCGGTGCGCGCCACGGATGCGCACCAGACCGACCGGATGGCCGAACTGGTCTGCTCCAACTCCTTCCGCTCCGACGATGCCGAGTACAACGCGGTCGGCCTGCTGCATGAGGAGATGCGCCGCTGCGGCTCGCTGATCCTGCGCTCCGGTGACGGCGCGAAGCTGCCGGCGGGCGGCGCGCTGGCCGTGGACCGGGACATCTTTGCCGGTGCCGTCACGCAAGCGCTGGAATCGCATCCGCTGATCACCATCGAGCGCGGGGAGATCGCCGGCCTGCCGCCAACCGACTGGGACAGCGTCATCCTGGCGACCGGTCCCCTCACCTCGCCGGCGCTGGCCGAGGCGATCCGCGACCTGACCGACGAAAGCTCGCTGTCCTTCTTCGATGCCATCGCCCCCATCGTCTATAAGGAGAGCATCGACTTCTCCCGCGCCTGGTATCAGTCGCGCTACGACAAGGTCGGGCCCGGCGGCACCGGCAAGGATTACATCAACTGCCCGTTCGAGAAGGATGAGTATATCGCCTTCATCCAGGCGCTACTGGACGGTGAGAAGACCGAATTCAAGGAATGGGAGAAGGACACTCCCTATTTCGAGGGCTGCCTGCCGATTGAGGTCATGGCGTCGCGCGGCGTCGATACGCTGCGCTTCGGGCCGATGAAGCCGGTGGGCCTTACGGACCCCAATACCGGACGGCGGCCTTATGCGGTGCTTCAGCTCCGCCAGGATAACGCGCTGGGAACGCTGTATAATCTGGTCGGCTTCCAGACCAAACTGAAATATGCCGAACAGACCCGCGTGTTCCGCATGATCCCCGGCCTGCAGAATGCGGAATTCGCCCGGCTGGGCGGGCTGCACCGCAACACCTTCCTGAACTCGCCGAAGCTGCTGGATGGCGGCCTGCGGCTGAAGGCGATGCCGCGCCTGCGCTTCGCCGGGCAGGTCACCGGTGTCGAGGGCTATGTCGAAAGCGCGGCCATCGGGTTGCTGGCCGGGCGCTTCGCCGCCGCCGAACGGCTGGGCCGGGAGATCGCCCCGCCACCGCCGACCACGGCGCTGGGCGCACTGCTGGGCCATATCACCGGCGGTGCCGATGCCGAGACGTTTCAGCCGATGAACGTGAATTTCGGCCTGTTCCCGGAGCCGGAGCAGGACCCCGACCCGAAGAAGCGCATCAAGGGTCGCGAGCGCAAGAAGCTCTATACCGGCCGCGCGCTGGCCGACCTCGACGGCTGGCTCGGCGGCACCCGTCTGGCGGCGGAGTAAGCGGCCTTATGCTTCGAGACGCCCGCTAAAGCGGGCTCCTCAGCATGAGGGTGTAAACGGCACGGGCGGGATTGCAAGATGACCTCACCCTGAGGAGCCGGCACAGCCGGCGTCTCGAAGGGTATCGGGGCGAGCGCTAAAACCTCCCCCGCAGCGCCATCCAGCTGAGCCGCCAGGCGGCCAGCGGGGATTTCTCGCCGAGGCTGGTATCGAACACGTCATGGCCGTTTTTCGCCAGCCGCTTCAGATGCCCTTCGGCGAGCGTGAGCGGCAGCAGTGCCGCCAGCGCCCGTTTCGGTACATGCCGGCGTAGCGAGCGTGCTTCCGCCAGATGTGCGCGGGCGCTGTACGCGACGCTCTCGACCACCCGGTTCAGCCCCGCGCCCGGCTTCAGATCATAGAGTTCGCGCAGGCCAACGCCGTGCTGTTCCATCAGGCTGGCGGGCAGGTTCACCCAATGCTCGCGGGCATGGAACGGCAAGGCCCGCAGCAGGCCGGTCAGTGCCACGGCGGTGCCAGCGGCGCGGGCGATCCCGGCTTGCCGTTCCACCCCGCCGAGCGCACTCAGGCACAGATCGGTCAGCGTGCCGGCGGTGCCATCGGCATAGTCCAGCAGGGCCTGCAGATCGGCGGGCGGTTCCGGCTGCAGATCCTGCCCCCGCGCCTCGATCAGCCGGTCGAAGGGTGCGCGCGGCAGGTCATGCGCCTGCACCGCCTCTGCCAGCGCCTGCACCACGGCATGCTGGCGCGGCGTGCCCCCGTAGATCTCCGCGATGGCCTCGCGCCACCAGGTCAGCCGTATTTCGCCGAGTAGCGGTTCGGAGACGATGGCGCGGGTCTTGGCGACTTCCTGATTGAAGGCATAGAGCGCGAACAGCGCCTCGCGCCGGTCGGCGGGGGCGAACAGGCAGGTGAGGAACCGTTCCGGATCGTTCCGCTGTACCTCAAGGGCGCAATAGGAAAGGGCAGCCTCGGGCATGATTCCTTCCGGTGAGTTTCGGTTCTAGCCGGGTGTGCTTCCCGGCACCCGTCCTATATAGTTTCGGTCCCATCGCCAAGCACCTTCGGACCCATGCCGCAGCCCGTGACCCTGCCCGATACCGTCCATGCCTCCGGAAAGGATGCCGGGCAGGAGAGCTTTCCGGTTGCCTCCTGGCTGCTGCCGCCGTCGAAGCGGGCGCAGATCATGGCGTTCTACCGCTTTGCCCGGGCGGCAGACGATATCGCCGATCATCCCGCCCTGCCGCCGGAGGAAAAGCTGCGCCTGCTCAACCAGATGGAGGGCCGGCTGCCAGCCACCGGGGCGGAGCATGCCGCCGCGCTACTGGTGGCCTTCCGGCAGGATGCCGGCAAGGCGCGCTATGCCGACTGGGACGAACTGATGGGCTATTGCCGGCATTCCGCAGCGCCGGTCGGGCGCTTCCTGCTCGACCTGTTCGGCGAGGATCGCACGCTGCGGCCGCACTCCGACGCGCTGTGCGCCGCGCTGCAGGTGCTCAACCATGTGCAGGATTGCGGCAGGGATTACCGCGCGCTCGACCGGCTCTATTTGCCGAAGGACTGGCTTGATGCGGAGGGCGCGACGCCGGACATGCTTGCCGTCTCGCAGACCTCCCCTGCCCTGCGCCGCACGCTGGACCGGGTGCTGGACGCCACGGCAGCACTGCTGGCGGTATCGTGCCCTCTGCTGCCGGACATCCGGAATCGTGGGCTGCGCATCCAGGCGGCGACCACACAGATCGGTGCGGAGGCGCTGCTGGCTCGCCTGCGGCAGCAGGACCCGCTGACCCGGCATGTCCGGCTGGGCTGGCCGATGCGCTTTCTCTGCCTGCTGCGCGGCATCAGCAGCGGGATGGCCAGCCGATGAGTCTGCAAGCCGAAGCCGAGGCGCATGTGCTGGACATTGTGCGGCGGGCACGCAGCTCCTTCTACTGGAGCATGCGGCTGCTGCCGGGCGAGAAGCGGCGCGCCATGTATGCCATCTACGCCTATTGCCGGGAGCTGGACGACATCGCCGACGGTGATCTGCCGCGTACGGAGAAGTTGGCCCGGCTTGAGGGCTGGCGGCGGGAAATCACGGCGCTCTACGCCGGATCGCCCACGCACCCCATCGCCATCGCGCTGGCCGGGCCGGTTGCCCGCTACAGGCTCGACCGGCGCTGGTTCGAGGAAATCCTGACCGGTGTCCGCATGGATGCCACTGGCGATATCCTGGCCCCCTCGCTGCTCGAACTGCAGCTCTATTGCCGCCGGGTCGCGGGCGCGGTCGGCATGCTGTCCATCGCGGTCTATGGCGCATCCGGCAAGGCGGCCGCCGGCTTCGCGCTGGCGCTCGGTGACGCGGTGCAGCTGACCAACATCCTGCGCGATCTGCGCGAGGATGCGGCCGACGGCCGTCTCTACCTGTCGGCGGACATGCTAGAGGCGGCAGGCATCCATATGCGCGATCCCGACGCCGTGCTCGATCATCCGGCGATTGTCCGCGTCTGTGCGGCGATGATCGACTGGGCGGAACAGCGCTATGCCGATGCCGAGGACGCCCTGCGCGACTGCGACCGGCAGGCACTGCGCCCGGCCATTGTCATCCTGGCGACCTACAAGCGCCTGCTGGACCGGCTGAAGCAGGCCGAGTTGCCGGCGCCGCAGCGCATCCGGCTGGGACGGCTGGAAAAGATCGTCATCGCCCTGCGTGCCGGCCTCACGCTGAAACCATGAGCCGCCGCCTGCATGTGATCGGCACCGGGCTGGCCGGCCTGTCGGCGGCGCTGCGCGGGCTGGAGGCTGGATTTACCGTGACGCTGTACGAGGCGGCGGGCCAAGCTGGTGGACGCTGCCGCTCCTATGTCGATGCAAGCCTCGGCATGGAAATCGATAATGGCAATCATCTGCTGCTGTCCGGCAACCGCGAGACGCTGGCCTATCTGGACCGCATCGGCGCGCGCGACACGCTGACCGGGCCGGAACGGGCACGCTTCCCGTTCCGTGACCTTGCAACGGGGGAGCAATGGGTGTTGAAGCCCGGCTATCTGCTGCCCTGGTCGCCATCGCGGCGGGCACCGGGCACCAGCGCCGCCGACTACCTGCCCTGGCGGCTGCTGACGGCTGGGCCGGATAAGGTTGTGGCGGACTTCCTGCCGGCGGGAAGCACGCTGGAGCGCGTCTGGCGGCCCCTGCTGGTCTCCGCCCTCAACACGCCTTTGGAACAGGCTTCGGCGCGGCTGGCGGGGCGCTTGCTGCGGGAAACGCTGCTACGGGGCGGTTCCGCCTGCCGGCCACTGGTTGCGCGCGACGGTCTGGGTGCCAGCTTTATCGATCCGGCGCTGGCGGTGCTGGAACGCGCAGCGGCTTCGGTTCGCTATCATCACAGGCTGACTGGGCTGGATTATGAGAGGGAAGGCATCGCCAGCCTGTCCTTCGGCGATGGGCGTGTCGTCCTTCAGCCGGAGGATGCGGTCATTCTCGCCCTGCCGCCGGAACAGGCTGCGGCGCTGCTGGGGCTGGACCTGCCGCTGGAGCATCAGCCCATCGTGAATGGCCATTTCCGCTTTGAAGTGGACGGGCTGCCGGCTGGCGAGGCGTTTCTGGGACTGGTCGGCGGCACGGCCGAATGGCTGTTCCGCCGCAACGATATCCTCTCCACTACCACCAGTGCTGCCAGCATGCTGGCGGACCAGCCGGCCGGGGAGATCGCCGACCTGCTCTGGCACGATATCGTGCGAGCCCTCGACCTGCCCGCCGGCATACCCCTACCCCCGCATCGCATCGTGAAGGAAAAGCGCGCGACGCTGGCGCAGACCCCGGCGATGGCGCGAACACGGCCCGGCGCCGCAACCATCTGGCGCAATCTGGCGCTGGCCGGGGACTGGACCGATACCGGCCTGCCCTGCACCATCGAAGGCGCGGTGCGGTCTGGCAGGCTGGCGGTAGAGGCCATAGATTAATAAGGGTTTTTCTGGCCTTTTCATGCGCTTAGGATTGGCCTACATGAAAGGTCATCCGGCGATCACCTATGCCGGACGTTTTCTCGCGAGCCGCCGCCTTTTACCGGCGTCTTCCCGCGCAACGGAACAAGCCAACGAGGAATATCATGCCCTTCGAACTTCCGGCCCTGCCCTACGCGCAGAACGCCCTGGAGCCGCACATCTCCGCCAATACCTTCAGCTTCCATCATGGCAAGCACCACAACACCTACGTTGTGAACCTGAACAAGATGATCGACGGCACGCCGCTCGCCTCGAAGTCGCTGGAGGAAATCATCCTCGACAGCGCCGGCGATGCCTCGAAGGCTGGCATCTTCAACAATGCCGCGCAGGTGTGGAACCACACCTTCTTCTGGCATTCGATGAAGCCGGGCGGCGGCGGCAAGCCCACCGGCAAGATTGCCAAGATGATCGACGAGTCCTTCGGCTCCTACGAGAAGTTCGCCGAGGAATTCAAGGCCGCCGGCGCCGGCCAGTTCGGCAGCGGCTGGGCCTGGCTGGTCGAGGATGGCGGTAAGCTGGCGGTCATGAAGACCCCGAACGCCGAACTGCCGATGACCAAGGGCAAGAAGGCGCTGCTGACCTGCGACGTGTGGGAGCATGCCTACTATCTGGACTACCAGAACCGCCGGCCGGACTTCCTGGCCGCCTTCCTGGATCACCTGGTGAACTGGGACTTCGCGGAAAAGAACCTGGCCGCCTGATATCTCCGGTCAGTCAAGACGAGTGCGGGGGCCTTTCGGCCCCCGTTTTCGTTTCTATTCCACCGCTATCAGCGCGGCGGCGACCCGGCGGTCTTCCGACATCAGCACGTTGTAGGTGCGGCAGGCTGCCCCGGTATCCATCGCGTCGATGACGATGCCGGCATCCCGCAGTGCCTGCCGCAGGGCGGGCGGGACGAAGCGCATCTGCGCCCCGCAGCCGATCAGCAGGATATCGACTTCCGGCGTATCAGAGGCGGTGAAGGCCGACAGGCTGGCCTCATCAATGGACTGGAAGTCAGTGACGGGCCAGTCGAGAACACGATCCGGAAACACCAGGACGGAGCCCTCATGCACCGTGCCGGTGATCTTGAAGCGGCCCGCGCCATAGCTCTCGATAAGCTGCCGTCCCTCGGCGATGCGGGGGGTAACGTCCATCCGCCGATCAGCCGGCCGTGGTCGCCTTGCCGGCATCCTCCGACGCATTGTCGCTGTCGCGGCGGAGATTCATGTAGGTCAGCACCGGCGTGGCGATGAAGATCGAGGAATAGGTACCGATCAGGATGCCGAAGATCAGCGCGCCGCTGAAATCGCGGACGACCGGTCCACCGAAGGAGAACAGAGCGACCAGGGCCAGGATCGTGGTGCCGCTGGTCAACAGCGTGCGGGCCAGCGTGTCGTTCAGGCTGAGGTCACACAGCGCGCTGATATCGAGCTTTTTGTACTTGCGCAGATTCTCGCGGATGCGGTCATAGACCACGACGGTATCGTTGATCGAATAGCCGGCGATGGTCAGGATCGCCGCCACCGTGGACAGGTTGAACTCCAGCTGCAGTACGGAGAACAGGCCGATGGTGATCAGCACGTCATGGATCAGCGTCAGCACGCCGCCGACGCCGAACTGCCATTCGAAGCGGAACCAGATATACATCAGGATAGCGCCCAGCGCGATCAGCACCGCCAGGATACCGTCCTGAATCAACTCGGCGCCAACCTTGGGGCCGACAAACTCGACACGCCGGTAGTTCACATCGTCGCCCAGCGCTCCCCGCACCGCCTCGATAGCGGCCTGCTGGCCCGCCTCCCCGCCATCCTGCTGCTGGATGCGGATGAGCACGTCCGTTTCGGCGCCAAATTCCTGCAAGGACACCTCACCCAGCCCGAGCTGGCCGAGGGTGGAGCGCATTTCGGACAGGTTTGCCGGCTGTGGCGTGCGGACTTCCATCAGGATGCCGCCGCGGAAATCGATGCCGAAATTCAGCCCCTGGGTCGCCAGCGACACCAGCGAACCGAGCATCAGCAACGCGGATAGTGCGAAGCACAGTCCCTTGAAGCGCAGGAAGGGAACATGCGGTGTGCCGGCGAGGAATTTCATGAATCGCATCGTCTCTCTCCGCTCAGATCGGCAGCGTCTTTGGCCGCGACCGGCGCAGCCAGAGCACGACGATGAGGCGCGTCACCATGATCGCCGTGAACATGGAGGTGACGAGGCCAATCGACAGGGTGACGGCAAAGCCGCGGATCGGGCCGGACCCGAAGATGAACAGCAGCAGCGCCGCGATGAAGGTCGTGAGATTCGCGTCAACGATGGTGGAGATCGCCCGGCTGTAGCCGGCATCGATGGCCGATACCGGCGGGCGGCCGTTCTTGGCCTCCTCGCGCATGCGCTCGAACACCAGCACATTGGCATCGACCGCCATACCGATGGTCAACACGATGCCGGCGATACCGGGCAACGTCAGCGTCGCCTGCAAGACCGACAGCGCGGCAACGATCAGCACCAGATTGACCAGCAGCGCGATGTTGGCGATCACGCCGAACAGGCCATAGGCCAGGACCATAAAGACGATGACCAGCACCAGGCCCAGCAGGGCGGCGGCTTCGCCGGCGGCAATCGAATCGGCACCAAGGCCGGGGCCGACCGTGCGTTCCTCCAGCACCGTCAGCGGGGCCGGCAGCGCACCGGCGCGCAGCAGCAGCGCGAGGTCCTGGGCTTCCTGCACGGTGAAATTGCCGGAGATGATGCCGCTGCCGCCGAGGATCGGTTCGCGGATCACCGGGGCGCTGATGACCTTGTCGTCCAGCACGATGGCGAAGGGACGGTTCACATTGGCTGCCGTGGCATCGGCGAAACGCTTGGCGCCCACCGAATCGAAGCGGAAGGAGACGACCGGCTCGCCATTGTTGAAGCTGGGCTGCGCATCGACCAGCGTGTCGCCACTAACCATCACCCGGCGTTCGATCAGATACATCTGTGCCGGACGGCCATCGGCGCCGACCTCGTCCGAGGGCAGCAGGGCGGAACCCGGCGGCACGCGACCGGCCATCGCCTCGCCCAGCGAGTTGCGGTCATCGACCAGGCGGAACACCATCTTGGCGGTCTGGCCGAGCAGCGCCTTGATGCGTTCCGGATCGTCCACGCCCGGCAGCTGGACCAGGATGCGGTCCTCGCCCTGACGCTGGATCGTCGGCTCGCGCGTTCCGGTCTCGTCGATGCGGCGGCGCACGATCTCGATGGATTGTTCGATGGCCGCCTGCTTGCGCGCCGTCAGCGCGCTTTCCCGCAAGGTCGCCACGATGCGCCCGTCGCTCTGCTCGATCGTCAGATCGCCATCGGCATCGCGCAGCAACGCCATGGCCCGGTCGGCATCCGCCGCTTCCCGCAGCCGGAAGACCACATTTTCCCCGGAGACGCCCAGATCGGTATAGCCGATCCGCTCCTTGCGCAGTTCGGTGCGCGCCAGATCGACCACCGACTCCAGCCGTTCCCGGACCACCGTGTCGAGATCGACCTCCAGCAGCAGGTGCGAGCCGCCGCGCAGATCGAGGCCCAGATTGATTTGCTGGAAATTCATCCAGCTGGGCGCCTTCTCGACAACCGAACGGTCAAGCAGGTTCGGTGTCGCATAAGCAGCACCGAGGAGACAGATCACCAGGACCAGTGCGATCTTCCACTTGGGGAAATGCAGCATTGTGGCCGGAACGCTCCGATGAAGGGAAAAGGGTCAGGCGACGGTGAAGCCGCCTTACTGCGGAAACCGGCCTTACGGGGCTTCCGTGCTGCCGGTTTCGGCCGGCTTGGTCTCAGCAGGCTTGGTCTCGGCAGGCTTCGCGCGGCTGCGGCTGGTGCGCTTGCGCGGCGCCTCGGCCGGGGCTTCCTCATCCTCGTCATCGTCGCTGGCGGCCTTGGCCGGCTCGGTCTTGGCCAGCACATCGGCGACCATGGCGCGGACGGCGCGGACGCGCACGCCCTCGGCGATCTCCAGCGTGAGTTCGTTGTCATCGTTGACGCGGGTGACGCTGCCGATGATGCCGCCATTGGTGACGACACGGTCGCCGCGACGGATGTTCGACAGCATTTCCTTGTGCGCCTTCACCTTCTTCTGCTGCGGACGGATCAGCAGGAAGTAGAACACGACGAAGATCAGCACCAGGGGGAGAAGCGACACGACGAAGTCGCCACCGCCTGCAGCCTGGGCATAAGCCGGGGAGATAAGCATTTGCGGCTCCTTGTTTTTCCGCCCGCAGGCGGTTAATTCATGGGGCGGACTATACCCGGACGGACGGCGATTGCAACAGCGCCGCACTTACCGAATCGACCCTGCCATGAGACACAGCCCGTTGACCCCGTGCGCGCGCAGCCACTAGGCTCCCCGCTCCGCTGATGTAGGTGGCTTCGCCCATGAATACGACCCCCGAGCTTCTGCCCTTGCTGACCCGTATCGCCGACGCGCTGGAGCGGCTGGCCCCCCCGGCTGTGAAGGCGGTGGATATCAATGCCGCCGATGGCTTCATCTGGAACGCCGAGAGCGCCAGCATGGACCCGGTGCCATCCATTTCCCGCGTCGAGCTGCGGCTGCTGCAGGGCGTGAAGCGGCAGCGCGACACGTTGCTGGACAATACGCGGCGGTTCGCCCAGGGCCTGCCGGCCAACAACACGCTGCTGTGGGGCGCGCGCGGCATGGGCAAAAGCTCGCTGGTGAAGGCCGTGCATGCCGCCGTCAATCAGGAGTTTCCGGGCTCGCTGGCGCTGGTCGAGATCCATCGCGAGGATATCGGTTCCCTGCCCCAGCTTCTGAAACTGCTGAAGCAGGCCGGGCGGCGTTCCATCATCTTCTGCGACGACCTGTCCTTCGATGTGGCGGACAATGCCTACAAGTCGCTGAAAGCCGTGCTGGAAGGCGGTATCGAGGGTCGGCCCGAGAATGTGCTGTTCTACGCCACCTCGAACCGTCGCCATCTGATGGCGCGGGACATGATCGAGAATGAACGTTCGACCGCCATCAACCCGTCGGAGGCGGTCGAGGAGAAAGTGTCGCTGTCCGACCGGTTCGGCCTGTGGCTGGGTTTTCATGCCTGCGACCAGGACACCTATTTCGCGATGATCGAGGGCTATAACGAGGCGTTCGGTCTGGGCGTGCCGGTCGAGCAGCTGCATGCCGAGGCCGTGGAATGGTCGGTCGGGCGCGGCAGCCGCTCTGGCCGTGTCGCCTGGCAGTTCATCCAGGATCTGGCGGGCCGGCTGGGCAAGCCCCTGCTCTAACGCGGAAGTTCCGCGACGCCGCGCTGCAGGTAGGGTTTCGGATCGACCGCGCGGGAATTGCGCCGCACCTCGAAATGCAGCTGCGGTGTATCCACGCTGCCGGTCCGGCCAACCCGCGCGATGGCCTGGCCGCGCCGCACCTCGTCGCCACGCCGCACCAGCAGCGCCTCATTATGCGCATAGGCGGTCATGTAGCCGCCGGCATGGTTGATCAGCAGCAGATTGCCGAATCCCTTCAGTTCGCTGCCGGCATAGACCACAACGCCATTCTCGGCGGCCAGCACCGGCGTGCCGCGCGGCGCGGCGATATTGATGCCGTCATTGTGCAGCCCACCGCCCCTTGGGCCGAAATCGGACAGGATGCGCCCGTTCACCGGCATCAGGAAGGTCGAGCCGCTGCGCGGCGGCGGTGCTTTCAGGATGGCGCTGGAACCGCTTGCCGGCGGCGGTGCGGCGGCGGTCTGTGACTGGGCGGGCGGAGAACGTGTCTCCTCTGTTGACGTCGGCGGCTCTGAAGGTGACGTGCTGGGAGCAGGTTCGGCAGAGGGCGCGGGGCGCGCATTGGCCAGTGGAACCGTATCGTCGGCACGGGCAACAGCGGTTGTCGCGGGGGAGGCCTGCACGGCCGAGGGCAGCACCAGCCTCTGCCCCAGCCGGATGGTGAAGGGCGCCGACAGGCTGTTGGCGCGGGCCAGGCTGCTGACATCCACATCGTAGCGCCGGGCGATGCCATACAGCGTATCGCCGCCAGCCACGACATGGAAGCGCGCATTCGGCAGGCGCAGCACATCGCCGACCCGCAGCACATAGGGCGGCTGCAGATTGTTCGCCTCGATCATCGCGCGCAGGGGAACCTCATTGGCGCGGGCAATGCCGTACAGCGTATCGCCGCGCCGCACCGTCACAGTGCCCGGCATCCCCTGCCGCAGCCCATCGGATGGCGCGGAGGCGCTGGGCGGCAGGCGTGACGGGGTAATGCCGTTCACCACCGGGGCCGGCGGTCCGCTGCGCGCACAGGAGGCCAGCGTCACCGCTGCCAGCAGCAGAAGCAGAACGGGGAACGGAAAGGGGCGTATCATGCCCCTCACTCTACGAAGCGCTCGGCATTCCGGCAACGCGCGAAGCAAGCCATCGCCTACCGCGCCTTTCCGGTCTCTTCGGGCATGCCGGCAATCAGCGGCACGAACCGCACGGCCCACAGGGTCTCGGTCTGGAACCCCTCCTCCGTCCGGGTGACGCGCACAACATGCTGGTTTTCCGGGCGCGGCCCGAGCGGCAGCACCATGATGCCGCCTACCCCGAGTTGCTGCATCAGGGTTTCCGGCATTTCTGTCGCCGCCGCCGTGACCAGGATGCGGTCGAAGGGCGCCTGCTCCGGCCAGCCCTTGGTGCCATCTCCGACCTTGGCGGTGACATTGCTGCAGCCCAGCGCTTCCAGGCGCTGTTCCGCATCCCGCAGCAGGTCGCGATGCCGCTCGATGGTATAGACCCGGCGGAACAGCTGCGAGAGGATCGCCGTCTGGTAGCCGGAGCCGGTGCCGATCTCCAGAACCTTCAGCCGGTCGCCGGGATTGAGCGCCTGGGTCATCATGCCGACGATGGTCGGCTGGCTGATGGTCTGGCCACAGCCGATGGGCAGCGCGGTATTGTCGTAGGCCTGATCGTCGAAGGTACGGGGCACGAACATCTCACGCGGCACCCGCTCGATGGCGGAGAGCACACGTGTATCGCCCACGCCATTGCGGCGCAGCTCCATGATCAGCCGTATCTTGCGGGCGTCTTCGGCGCTCACGCGGGCCCCCTTCCCCCGATTCTAGTCCAGCACCGTATGCAATGCCTTCAGGGTCGCGGCATGCGTCATATCCATATGGATCGGCGTGATCGCGATATAGCCGTCGCGCACCGCCGCCAGGTCGGTGCCGGCCTTCGCCTGTTCCTCGCTCTTGATCAGCCCGACCCAGTAATAGGGATTGCCATAGGGATCGGTGCCCGGCTGCACGGCGGAGCCGATCTGCCGCTGCGCCTGCCGGGCCAGCCGGATGCCCTTCACCCCCTGCCCGCCGGTATCCGGGAAATTCACATTGATCAGCACGCCCTTCGGCCAACCCACGTCCAGCACCTTGCGGATCACGTCCGGCCCGTGCTGCTCGGCGGTGGACCATTTCGGCGCATGCTTGAAGGCGATGGCCTGGCTCAGCGCGATGGAAGGCAGGCCCAGCAGCGTCCCCTCCATCGCCGCGGCGATGGTGCCGGAATAGGTCACATCCTCGGCCATGTTGGCGCCCCGGTTCACGCCGGACAGCACGAGGTCAGGCCGCTGGTCCTTCAGCAGCTCGTTCACCGCCAGCAGCACACAGTCGGTCGGGGTGCCATCCACGGCATAGCGCCGCTTGGAGACTTCCCGCAGCCGCAACGGGCTGCGCAGCGTCAGCGAATGGGCAGAACCGCTCTGGTTCTGCTCCGGCGCCACCACCCAGACATCCTTCGACAGCGCCCGGGCGATCTTCTCCAGCACCTTCAGGCCGGGCGCGTTAATGCCATCGTCGTTGGTGACGAGGATGCGGCACTTCTCAAGCGGCTTATCGAGCTTAAGCATCGCGGGCAATGACCTCCATGCCGCCGAGATAGGGCTGCAGCGCCTTCGGCACGGTCACCGAGCCATCCTCATTCTGGTAATTCTCAAGGATGGCGACCATGGTGCGGCCGACCGCGAGGCCGGAGCCGTTAAGCGTGTGCACGAAGCGGGTGCTCTTCTCCCCCTCAGGACGGAAGCGCGCCTTCATGCGCCGCGCCTGGAAATCACCGCAGTTGGAGCAGCTGGAAATCTCGCGGTAGGTGTTCTGCCCCGGCAGCCAGACCTCGATGTCAAAGGTCTTGCGCGCGCCGAAGCCCATGTCGCCGGTGCACAGTACGACGGTGCGGTAAGGCAGTTCCAGCCGTTCCAGCACGGTCTGTGCGGCCTGCGTCATCCGCTCATGCTCCGCGTCGGAACGCTCGGGATGCGCGATGGAGACAAGCTCCACCTTGGTGAACTGGTGCTGGCGGATCATGCCGCGCGTATCCTTGCCGGCCGCACCGGCTTCCGAGCGGAAACAAGGGCTGTAGGCAGTGAAGCGCAGCGGCAGCTCCCTCTCGTCGAGGATGGAATCGGCCGCCAGATTGGTCAGCGGCACCTCGGCGGTCGGGATCAGCCAGTAATCGTTGGTGGTGCGGAACAGATCCTCGCCGAATTTCGGCAGCTGGCCGGTGCCGTACAGAACATGGTCGCGCACCATGTAGGGCACTTGCGTCTCCGTATAGCCGAATTCCAGGGTGTGGATGTCCAGCATGAAGGCGGCCAGTGCCCGTTCCAGGCGGGCCAGATGCTTGCGCAGCACGACGAAGCGCGCGCCCGACAGCTTGGCGGCAGCCTCGAAATCCATCATGCCGAGGCCTTCGCCGATGTCGAAATGTTCCTTCGGCTGGAAGGCGAAATTGCGCGGGTTACCCCAGCGCCGTACCTCGACATTCTGGGTTTCGTCCTTACCGTCCGGCACATCGGCCGCCGGCAGGTTCGGTATGCCGGCGAGGATGGAGTCGAGTTCCTCGCCCAGCGCCTTTTCCTCGGCTTCGAGAGCGGCCAGCCTGTCCTTGATATCGGCGACCTCCGCCATCAGCGCCTCGGCGTCACCGCCCTGGCGCTTCAACTGGCCGATTTCCTTGGAGGCCTCGTTGCGGCGCGCCTGCAGGGTCTGAAGCTCTGTCAGCACGGAACGCCGCCGCGAATCCTTCGCCAGAATATCGGCGGACAACGTCGCGATCCCCCGGCGGGCCAGGGCGGCGTCGAAGGCGGCGGCATCGTCGCGGATCAGCTTCAAATCGATCATGGGGCTATCGGTCCGGTGTGACGGGTGGAGGCGGCAAGGGTTATAGCCGCTTCACCGGACTCCGTCCAGAAACCGCCCGCGGCTGTTACGTTCAGGAAGCCTCTTCCTCGGCCTTTTCGGCTCCTTCCTCTCCCGCCTCGCGCTCGGCCTTCTTGCGCTCGGTAATGCGCACCGACCAGATCGAGATTTCGTAGAGGATGAGCAGTGGCACGGCGAGGCTGATCTGGCTGATCGGGTCGGGCGGCGTCAGCAGCGCGGCGGCAATGAACATGACGACGATAATATAGCGCCGCTTCTGCCGCAGCCCGTCGGCGGTCACCGCGCCGATGCGGCCCAGCAGGGTCAGCAGCACCGGCAGCTCGAAGGCGAGGCCGAAGGCGAAGATCAGCGTCATGACGAGGCCGAGATATTCGCTGACGCGGGCTTCCAGCTGGATCGGCAGGGAGCCGTCGGTGCCGCCGGTCTCGAAACCCAGGAAGAATTCCCAGGCCAGCGGCATCACCACGTAATAGGCCAGCGCACCGCCCATGAAGAACAGGATCGGCGTCACCACCAGAAAGGGCAGGAAGGCCTGCTTCTCATTCTTGTAGAGGCCAGGCGCTACGAACATCCACAGCTGCGAGGCGATGACCGGGAAGGAGATGAAGAAGGCCGCCCACAGCGACACCTTCACATAGGTGAAGAAGGCCTCGGTCAGATTGGTGTAGATCATCCGGCGCCCGGCATCGTGGCCCAGCACGTCGGCCAGCGGCTGCACCAGGAAGGCGTAGATATATTCCGACACCATGTAGCAGCCGAGGAAGGCGATGAAGAGCGCCCCCACCGAATACATCAGCCGGTTGCGCAGCTCGACCAGATGCTCGAGCAGCGGCATCTTGTTGTCGTCGGGATTCTCGGAGACCATTCCTTAAAGCCCCTTACGACGTACCGGATTTGGAATCGGACTTCGTTGTGTCCGTCGCCGGAACGGTTTCCGCCTGCTGTTCGCCAGTGCTGGCGGGTGGCAGGGGCGCGTCGGCGGGTGGTGGCAGCGGTTTTGTCTTTTCTTCGACCTTCGGTTCCGCCGGCTTCGCCTTCGCGCTCTCTCCGGAATCGATCCGGTCCGGGGCGATATTGATATCGAACTCGCCCTTCGGGTCCACCTGCTCCTGCAGTGCCTTGGTGATGCCCTTGCCCTTCACGTCCTCAAGCTGCTTGCGGACGTCGTCAAGCTCGGCTTCCCGGACCATCTCATCGACATGGCCCTGAAATTCGCGCGACACCTCCCGCACCTTGCGGATGGCACGTCCGAGGGTCTTCAGCGCATGGGGAAGTTCCTTGGGACCGAGGATGATGATCGCCACAAGTGCGATCACCGCCATCTCGCCCCATCCCAGATCGAACATTACGAATTACCGTCCTTTGATGGGACGCCATTGCGGCCGGATATACCGGCCGCCGCCGGCAGGCTCAGCTCTTGGCCGGCTCGTTCTTCTTGGTATCGTCAGCGGGCGTGGAGTTCGTGCTGGCGGTATTCGCGGGCTGGGACGGCGTCTGGTCCAGCGTCTTCGCCGGTTCGGGTGCCGTCTCGTCCTCGTCCTTCATGCCGGACTTGAAGCTTTTGACCCCCTTGGCGACATCGCCCATCACCTTCGGCAGCTTGCCCGCGCCAAAGATGATCAGGACGATCACCAGAATGAGGATAACCTGCCAAAAACCGATGCTCATGGTACCAATTCTCCGATGCTTCCCGTATTCCGGGGGTAATCAGCTTGTTTGTCTCGTTCCAACTGGTGCTACCGCCCTGACTTGTGCCGGGATAATGGCACGAAGCCCAACGGCAGGCAACGCGTCCTCATGCCCGAAATTTCGGGTCAGCAATCCTGCCCTGCCGGGAAGATGAATATCTGCCTCGGGTCGAGGGAAATCGGTAGCTTCTCACCCTCCTGCGGCAGGAAAAGTCCCGGCACGCGGCAATGCAAGTGCAGGGGCTCTCCTTCCACACCAACCGTATCGAGTTCCAGATGGATCAGGCTGGCGCGGCCGAGCATGCGCGCGGTCAGGACACGGGCCACACCCTGCCCGTCGCCCGACATCGCCTCCGCGCCAAGTTTCAGTGCTTCGGGGCGCATGATCACCTCGACCGCAGCGCCATCGGGAAAGCCCGGCGCCGGCAGCCGGCCGAGCGGTGTGGCGACATGGCCGCCCTGCACCGTTCCGGCGATCCGGTTCACGTCCGAAAAGAAGCCGGCAACATAGGCGCTGGCCGGCCGGTAGTAGATGTCCACTGGCGATCCCAGCTGCAAGAGGCTGCCGGCGCGCATCACCGCGATGCGGTCGGCCATGAACATCGCCTCCTCCGCATCATGCGTGACCATCAGGGTGGCAGCGCCGCTGTGCTTCAGCGCATGCAGCGTGTCGTCGCGCACCTGGCTGCGCAGCTGCGCATCCAGGCCGGAGAACGGCTCGTCAAGCAGCACGATGCCAGGTTCAGGCGCCAGCGCGCGCGCCAGGGCCACGCGCTGCTGCTGGCCGCCGGACAGCTGGTGCGGGTATTTCTGCGCATGCGCAGCCATGCCGACCTGATCCAGCACCGCCAGGGCGCGCTGCCGCCGTTGCGCGGCCGGCATCCGGTCCAGCCCGAAGCCGACATTGTCGATCACCCGCAGATGCGGAAAAAGCGCGAAATCCTGGAACACGAACCCGACGCCGCGATGTTCCGGCGGCAGACTGGCACCGGGGCGCGCCACCGTGCGCCCGGCAATGGAGATGCTGCCTTCCTGCAGCGTCTCCACACCTGCACACAGGCGTAGCATCGTCGTCTTGCCGCAGCCGGAAGGCCCGACCAAGGCCACGACCTCGCCCGGCGCAATCGACAGGCTAACCCCGGCAACCGCCCGGTTCACTCCGTAATGATGAACGATGCTCTCGATCCGGAGGATGGCGGTATCGGTATCGGTTTTGCTCTCTGTTTCAGGGGCGCGCTGCGCCATCGCTGCCTGCTGCACGTCAGAATTCCTCATCGTCGAGCATAAGGGGCTCGGCGCCCTCTTCATCGTCCTGTCCGGATGACATATCGGCCTCCTCCTCGCGCATCGCAATGGTTGCGAGGCTCGGGCGCTTGTCGAGCAGGCCGGCGGCCTTCAGTTCCTCGACTCCCGGAAGCTCCTTCAGGTCGGCGATGCCGAACTGGTCGAGAAACACATCGGTCGTCACCCAGGTCAGCGGGCGGCCCGGCGATTCGCGCCGGCGGCCGGGCTTCACCCAGCCGGCTTCAAGCAGCACGTCCAGCGTGCCCTTGGACAGGCCGACACCGCGCACCTCCTCAATCTCCGCACGGGTGATTGGCTGGTGATAGGCGATGATCGCAATGGTCTCGATGGCGGCGCGCGACAGCTTGCGCAGTTGGGTGCGCTCATGCGCCATCTTCGGCGCCAGATCGGCAGCGGTGCGGAAGGCCCATTTGCCGGCGATACGGGTCAGGACAACGCCGCGATTCTCATAGATCGCCGAAAGGTCGGCCAGCAAGCCCTTGATATCGATTCCATCCGGCAGCCGCTCCAGCAAGGTGGCCTCGGCCACCGGCTCGCGCGAGGCGAACAGGATCGCCTCCAGCAGACGCAGCGCCTGCGCCCGCTCGCGCTCCGTGACCAGAAGCGGTGTCTCGCTCATTGCGGTGTCTCCGGGGTGCCGGTCTTGGCCCGCAGATAGATTGGCCCGAAGGTCTCGCCCTGGCGCAGCTCCACGGTGCCCTGCTTCACCAACTCCAGGCTGGCAACAAAGGTCGCGGCAATGGCCGAGCGCGCGATCAGGCTGTCGCGCAGATCCGGCGGCAGGAAGCTCTGCAGCATCGCCCAGTCCGGCACCCGGCCGACCAGCACCCGCAGTCGCTCCAGCGCATCCTCGACCGAATAGAGCTGGGTCGGGGCGATCCGCAGCGATTTGTGCTCGGTACGGCGGCGGAAATCGGCATAGGCCTTCAGCAGATCGTAGAGCGAGGCTTCGTACCGTGTCGAAATCACGGTCGGAAACTGTTCCTCGGCGCCGCGCGCGAAGACATCCTGCCCCAGCTGCGGCCGTGCCATCAAACGCACGCCGGCCTCCTGCATCGCCTCCAGCCGGCGCAGCTGGAAGGCCAGCGCTTCCGCCATCTCGGCACCACTCGGCTCCGGTTCGCCGGGCGGGGCCGGCAGCAGCAGTCGCGACTTCAGGAAGGCCAGCCAGGCTGCCATGACCAGATAGTCGGCGGCGATTTCCAGATGCAGCCGGCGTGCCTGTTGGATGAAGGCGAGATACTGGTCGGCCAGCTTCAGGATGGAAATGCGGGCGAGATCGACCTTCTGGTCGCGGGCCAGCGTCAGCAGCAGGTCGATGGGCCCCTCGAACCCTTCCAGATCGAGGATCAGCTGCGCCGGCATGGCGACCGGCACATCCTCCTCGAAATCGTCGGGCCGCTCATTCATGATCAGATCACGCCGCTGATCGCCAGGATACCGCGCGCCAGATATTCCACCGGCGCCAGGATGATCCATTCGGTGATCGGGAAATGGATGCCGAACTGCGCCAAGCCGAAAGGAATCAGGAACAACAGGCCGATCACCAGCACCAGGCCGGCGCGTTCCAGCCGGGCCAGCCGGATCGCAAGCTCGTAAGGCAGGATGCCGACGGCGACGCGGCCACCGTCGAGCGGCGGAATCGGCAGCATGTTGAAGACGGCAAGCACCAGATTAAGCCAGATTGCGTTCTGCAGGTTTTCCGCAGTCCAGTATGCCACAGTTTCCGGCAGGACGGGCACGAGATGCAGCATGAAGGCCGCCAAGAAGGCGAGGATGATGTTCGCCCCCGGCCCGGCGGCGGCCACGAACACCATATCGCGGCGCGGATTGCCCAGCCGGCTGAAATTCACCGGCACCGGCTTGGCATAACCGAACAGGAAGGGCGCGCGCAGCAGCAGCAGCAGGCCTGGCAGCAGGATGGTGCCGACCGGATCGACATGTTTCAGCGGGTTGAAGGTCACGCGGCCCAGGCTCTTCGCCGTCGGATCGCCCAGGCGCCAGGCGACATAGCCATGTGCCGCCTCATGGAAGGTGACGGCCAGCAGCACCGGCAGCACCCAGACCGACGCGCCAATGAGGATCTGCCCCAGATACTCCAGGGACGTCTCCATCATCGCGCGAGCAGCGCGTCCAGCCGCGCCAGCGCCTCCGTCCTGTCGAAGCCGGACTGTTCCGGCGGAAGCCGCATCGCCCGGCCAAGACGTCGCGCCGAGGCTGGCGTCAGGGGGCGGATGGCGCCTGCCACCTCCTCCATCTCCGCCCTATCGCCGCTGCAATGCAGGACGAGATCGCAGCCAGCATCCAGACAGGCCACCGTACGGTCAGCATAGCTGCCGCCCAGCGCCTTCATGCCGATATCGTCGGACATGAGGCAGCCCTGATAGCCGATGGTCTTGCGGATGATGCGGTCAATCACGACAGGAGAAATGGTGGCTGCCCGCTCAGGATCAATGGCGGTGTAGACGACATGCGCGGTCATCGCGAATGGCGCATCGACCAGTGCGGAGAAGGCGCCGAAATCACTTCTTTCCATTTCCTCGACGGTGGCATCAACGACCGGCAGGTCGAGATGGCTGTCCACCGTGGCGCGGCCATGGCCCGGCATATGCTTGATCACCGGCCGCACACCGCCGGCTAGCAACCCGTTCGCGACCATCAGGCCGAGGGCGGCCACAGCCTCCAGCGTGTTGCCATAGGCGCGGTCGCCGATGATGCCGTGGGTTTCCGGCCGCAGGATATCGACCACCGGGGCGCAATCGACATTGATGCCATGCTCTGCCAGCTCCGCCGCGATCAGGCGGGCGTTCAGATAGACGGCCTCCATCGCCGCCTCCTCGTCGCGCTGGTAGAGGTCGGCAAAGGCGCCTGCCGGTGGAGTCTGGCGCCAGTGCGGCGGTTTCATGCGTTGGACGCGGCCGCCCTCCTGGTCGATCAGGATCGGTATATCGCCGCGCCCGAGGCAGTCGCGCAGATCGCCGGTCAGCCGCTTCAGCTGCTCCGGATCGCCGCAATTGCGCTGGAACAGGATGAAGCCCGCCGGATCGCAGTCCCGGAAGAACGCGCGCTCCGTGGCGCTCAGATCAAGACCGGCGAGGCCGAAGAATACGGCGCTGGGAACGCTCATCAGACTGTCACCGGCCGGTCAGGGACGCACGACCAGGCAGGCCTGGTTCTTCGCCTTCAGCGCGGTGCAGGCACGCTCAGCTGCGGCCTCGTCCAGCGGGCCGGCCTGGATGCGGTGGTAAATCCCCTTCCCGGCGCCAAGATCGACGCGCTGCACGGTGAGTGACAAAGCGCCAAGCTCCTCCTTGTAGCGGTTCTTCAGACGGTTCCACTCCTGCTTTGCGGCCTCATCGCTGCGCACAGCGGCAAGCTGGACCTTGAAGCCGCCGCCGCTGACCGCGGCGATGCTCGCCTGCTGAGTCTGAGCCGGCGCCGGGGCTGGAGCTGGCTGGGGTGCCGGAGGCTGTGCCACCTGCTGCGCCTGAGCGGGCGGATTGGCCGGCGTATTGGCGGGGGCATCCTGGGGCGGTTGCGGCGCGGGAGCGGCGGATGGCACCGGCGGTGTGCCCTGAGGAACCGGCTGAGGGGCGGGCTGCGGCGTGGCCACGGGGCGTTCGGCCACGCTCTGCGACGGCAGCGGCTGACTCTGGGGCTGGGCCGGCGCAGTAGCGGAAGGCGCGGGCTCGGGCGCCGGCGGCGGCTGCAGGGGCTCCGGTGGCGGCGGCAGCAGCCGCTCGACGGTCTGTGGTGCTTGGCCCTCTGGCAGCAGCCGCTGGAAAACCTGCTTGTCCTGATGCGGCACCTGCAACCCGCCCGGCTGTTCCGGGCGGGCCTTGGTCGGCCCGTCATCGGCCTTGATCACCGGTGCCACGGTGGAGACGCCGCTCTGCACCCCTTGCGTGTAGGCGTACCAGACGATGCCGCCAAAGGCGCCGACCGCGAACAGCGCGATGAAGATCGGCAGGGCCCGGCTGCGCGGCTTGCCGCCGCCATCGCCT
>NZ_AMRL01000012.1 GCF_000299935.1 Oceanibaculum indicum P24
CTTGCCGCCGCCATCGCCTGCGCCGCCGTCGCGCCCCCCGTCTCGTCCCCGGCGTCCGCGCCGGAATTCATCCGGTTCCGGCGGCAGCGGCGGACGGTCCATCGGGTCCTGATCGCGCTCGTAGCTCATTACATTTCCTCCGCCGGTACGACGCCCATGACTTCAAGTCCCGAGGCGATGGTCACCGCGACCGCCCGCACCAGCGCCATTCGCGCCAGGGTGATGGCATCGTCGCCCGCAATGATGAAACGCAGCGCCGCCTCGTCCCGGCCCTTATTCCACAACGCATGGAACTCCGCCGCAAGCTCTTGCAGATAAAAGGCGACCCGATGCGGCTCATGCGCCTCGGCAGCACTTTCGATAAGCCGCGGCCAGCCTGCCAGACGCCTCATCAGCGCCAGCTCCGCCGGATCATCGAGGCGGGAAATGTCGGCAGCCGCGAGCGATGCATCATCCAGCTTTTGTCCCGGCAGCGCCTCGGCGGCATGGCGCAGCACCGAATGGGCGCGGGCATGGGCGTACTGCACATAGAACACCGGATTGTCGCGCGACTGCTCCGTCACCTTGGCGAAGTCGAACTCCAGCGTCTGGTCGTTACGCCGGGTCAGCATGATGAAGCGCACGACATCCCTGCCGACCGCCTCGATCACGTCGCGCAGGGTGACGAAGGTGCCGGCCCGCTTCGACATGCGCACCGGCTTGCCATTATCGAACATATGAACCAGCTGGCAGGTCTTCACATCAAGCTCGCCCTTGCCGCCGGTAACGGCCTTCACTGCCGCCTGCATGCGCTTGATATAGCCGCCATGATCGGCGCCCCAGATGTCGATCATGGTGGCATAGCCGCGCTGGAACTTGTCCAGGTGATAGGCGATATCGTTGGAGAAATAGGTCCAGCTGCCATCCGACTTCTTCAGCGGCCGGTCCACATCGTCGCCGAAGGCCGTGGCGCGGAACAGCGTCTGCGGCCGGGGTTCCCAGTCGTCCGGAGTCTTGCCCTTGGGCGGCTCCAGCACGCCGGTATAGACATGCCCGGCCTCGGTCAGCAGGCGCAACACCGCATCGACCTTGCCGGCCTCGACCAGCGCGCGCTCGGAGGAGAACACCTCCTGTTCGATGCCAAGAAGCTTCAGATCGTCCCTGATCTCGCCCATCAGGAAGGTAACGGCGAACTCGCGGATCGGCTCGATCCATTCCGCCTCGTCCTTGCCCTTCCACTTGTCGCCATCGCGCACCACCAGCGCCGTGCCGACATCCTTCAGATATTCGCCCGGATAGAAGCCCTCCGGGATATCCGCCGGCCCCTCGCCCAGCGCTTCCAGATAGCGCAGATAGGTGGAGCGGGCGAGCGTGGCGACCTGATTACCCGCATCGTTGATGTAATATTCCTTGCAGACTGTATAGCCCGCCTTCTTCAGCAGATTCGCCAGCGCATCGCCGACAACCGCGCCGCGCGCATGGCCGGCGGTCAGCGGGCCGGTCGGGTTGGCTGAGACATACTCGACATTGACCAGCCTGCCCTCGCCCAGCGCCGAATCACCGAAACCGGTACCCAGCTTCAGGATACCGGAGACCTGCGCGCGCCAGACCGCATCGTCCAGCCGCATGTTCAGGAAGCCGGGACCATCGACCGATGTTTCGGTCACGAACTCGATGGCATTCAGCCGCGCCTTCAGCTTCTCCGCCAGGTCACGCGGCTTCTGGCCCGCCGGCTTCGACAGCACCATCGCGGCGTTGGTCGCGGCATCGCCATGCGCGGGATCGCGCGGGGGCTCCACCGTCACACGGTCCAGCGCCAGGCCGGACGGCAGCTCGCCATCGGCCATCATCGCTTCGAGCGCTGCGTAAATGCGGGATTTCAGATCGTTGAAAATATTCATTATGTTCTGTCTGTGATATCGAACAGCCGGTCATATTCCCGAAGCGCAAAACGGTCGGTCATGCCGGCGATATAGTCCGCCACGACACGCGCCGTGCGGGGAGTCTGCGGGGCATCCGTCTGCACCCGCCATTCGGTCGGCAGGCATTGCGGCTCCCGGAACAAAAGCTCGAACAGGTCATGCACGATGCGCCGCGCCTTGGAGGTCATGCGGTTGACCAGATAATGCCGGTACATGCGCTCGAACAGGAAGGTGCGCAGATCCTTGTGGTGCACCATCATCTGCTCGGAAAAAGCGGCGGTCGGCGCGCCGGCCTCCCGGATATGTTGCGCCGATTTCGGCTGCCGGCGGAGCAGCCGCTCGCGCGTCTCGGTCAGCAGGTCGGTCACCATGGCATTGATGACGCGGCGCACCAGCTCATGGATCAGGCGGGACCGGTCGAGATCGGGATGGCTTTTCCGCAGCCCCTGCAGGATCGGCCCGACCAGCGGCATGTCGATGATGTCGGCAATATCGAACAGCCCGGCACGCAGCCCGTCGTCCAGATCGTGGTTCTGATAGGCGATATCGTCGGAGAGCGAGGCAACCTGCGCCTCCAGCGAAGCGAAGCTGTCCAGCTCCAGATCGAATTTCGCGCTGAAGTTCAGGATACCCGGCTGTGCCTTGCGCGTGGCCAGCGGTCCGGTGACCGGGCCATTATGCTTCACCGTGCCTTCCAGGGTCTCCCAGGTCAGGTTCAGCCCATCGAAATCGGCGTAGCGATGCTCCAGCTCGGTCAGCACGCGCAGTGTCTGGACATTGTGGTCGAAGCCGCCATAGGGCTGCATCGCCTCGTCCAGCGCCTCCTCCCCAGCATGGCCGAAGCAGGTGTGGCCGAAATCATGCGCCAGCGCCAGCGCCTCAGCCAGATCCTCGTTCAGCCCCAGCGCCCGGCTGATCGAGCGCGCGATCTGCGCCACCTCCAGGCTGTGCGTCAGGCGCGTCCGATAATGATCACCCTCGTGATAGACGAAGACCTGGGTCTTGTGCTTCAGCCGGCGGAAGGCGGCGGAATGGATGATGCGGTCGCGGTCGCGCTGAAAGCAGCTCCGCTCGGGGTGTTCGGGCTCCGGATGGAGCCGCCCCCGGGAACTCTCCGGATCGCAGGCGTAAGGCGCTAGACTGGTGTCGCTCGACATGCTGGGGAACCTACAGGCGCGCGTGTCGCGACGCAACGGGCTGTAAATTCTCTGCAATTGAAAAATCCGCCAAATTCCCTAGATTTAAGTCAGTTCATTTCCCGCTCTCGCGGAAGGATCGAATGATGTCGGATAGCACTGTGCTGGAACGTCCCAACAGCGTCGGCCTCAGCGCCAGCGCGGCGCGGCAGGTCGCCAAGCTGCGCGCCCAGGAGCCGGGCGGCGAGGCTCTCATGCTGCGCCTGTCGGTGACCGGTGGCGGCTGTTCCGGCTTCCAGTACAATTTCTCCTTCGATGACGAGGTTCGCAGCGACGATGCGGTCTTCGAACGCGATGGGGTGAAGCTGGTGGTCGATGAGATGTCGCTGGAACTGCTGGCCGGTTCCGAGGTCGATTATGTCGAGGAGCTGATCGGCGCCTCCTTCCAGGTGAAGAATCCGAACGCGGCCTCCTCCTGCGGCTGCGGCACTTCTTTCGCGATTTAAGAAGCTGGCGCGATCTAGCAAGCAGCGATCGCGACCGTTACACTCCGGGGCCCGCCTGCGCGGGCCCTTTCGTTTTGGAGCAAGCCCACCGTGAAAATCGCCACCTTCAACGTGAACTCGATCAAGGCCCGCCTGCCCAACGTGCTGGAATGGCTGAAGGAGGCCGATCCGGATGTGGCGCTGCTGCAGGAGATCAAATGCCAGGCGGCGGATTTCCCGGTCCTGGAGTTCCAGTCGATGGGCTATCAGGTGCAGGCCGTCGGCCAGAAGAGCTATAACGGTGTGGCGCTTCTCTCCAAACAACCGGCCGAGAATGTGCTGGAAGGCCTGCCCGGCGACGATTCCGATGAACAGGCCCGCTATGTCGAGGCCACGGTGCAGGGCGTGCGCGTCGCCTCCCTCTACCTGCCGAACGGCAATCCGGTGGACAGCGAGAAGTACCCCTACAAGCTGGGCTGGATGAAGCGGCTGAAGGCCCATGCCGCAACATTGCTGGCCAGCGAGCAGCCGGTTGTGCTGGCCGGCGACTATAATGTGATCCCGGAACCGCGCGACTGCTACGATCCCGCCGCCTGGGCGGGAGACGCCCTGTTCCTGCCGGAGACCCGCCGGCATTTCCGGGAAATCGTGAATCTGGGCTATACGGACGCCTTCCGGGCCATTCACCCGCAGCGTGTCGCCTACAGCTTCTGGGATTATCAGGCCGGCCGCTGGCCGCGCGACGAAGGCATCCGCATCGACCACCTGCTGCTGTCCCCGCAGGCTGCCGACAGGCTGCGCGACGCTGGCATCGACAAGAAGGCGCGTGGCCGCGAAAAGGCCTCTGACCACACGCCGGTCTGGTGCGAACTGGACTCCTGAGGCTTTTGCAGGTAGGTATATCAGCAGGCGGTTAGAAGGCCGCCCTGCAGGATTACCGAAAGGAAGCCAAAATGGCGATTGGTCCCGTCGATACCACCGGCCTTGCCGTGATCGGCATGCGCAGCGAAAAGCAGCAGGCGCAGGTTGCTGCACAGGCGGTTACCCAGGCGCTGGAAGCCACCAAGCAGATCGCGCAGCAGGCTGCCTCCTCCTCTTCCGGCGGCTCCTCGGTCGATATCTCCGTCTAGGCGTTTACGCACAGACCATCCCTGAAGCGGCGGACCGGACGGTTGCGCCGCTTTTTCGGCTGCGCTATGTTCCCTTTATGTTCATGTAAAGGGAGGGGGCGATGACCGAAGCACGCTATGAAGGCGGTTGCCTGTGCGGCGCTGTCCGCTATGAGGCGACGGGGCCGGTGCGTCAGGCCGGCTGGTGCCATTGCCGGCTGTGCCAGCGGTCGGTCGGGGCGCCTGCCGTGCCGTGGGGCAGCTTCTTCCTGGAGAATTTCCGCTGGACCAAGGGGAAGCCGGCCCTGCACCACTCGACCCCGAAGGCCGAACGCAGCTTCTGTGCCGAATGCGGCACCTCCCTCACCTTCCGCTATCTGACCACCGAGCCGCCGGAAATGGATGTGGCCCTGGCCAGCTTGGACGATCCCGAAGCGCTGCACCCGCAATGGCATATCTGGACCATGTCCAGCCCCAGCTGGGTGCATTTCGGCGACGGGCTGAAAACCTATCAGGATAATGGCCCGGAACGGTCAACCGACCCTGACCTTCCCTCCCCGCTGGGACCGCAACGATAAGGGAACATGCCCCGCGCCTTTCGCGTTCGGTAGGCATGACGACAAGTATCAGTGCGGAAGGCGCCCGGCAGACGAACCGGCGGGTAGAAAAGAGAACTGACACGGAGGCGGATACGCCGAATTCGGTCGGCGATCTGCTGGACAGGCTTGAGCAATCGGCCCGCTCCGGCGAGGACCTGTCCATTGACAGCTTCCTGGAAACCGCCGGTCATCGCTTCAGCGGCCCGCTGTTCCTGATTCCGGGGCTGATCGCCCTGTCGCCGCTGAGCGGCATACCGCTGGTGCCCAGCTTCCTCGGTGTGACGGTCGCGCTGATCAGCGTGCAGCTGATTCTGGGATGCCAGCAACTCTGGTTTCCGGCCGGGATGCGCTCAACTACCCTGGAGGCGGATCGCGTGCGGCGCCTGGTCCGTTTCCTCAGGAAGCCGGGCCGCTTTCTCGACCGCATCACCCGCCCCCGCCTGACCTGGATGACGCGGGGGCTGGCCGTGCGTCTGGCGGCGGTGATCTGCCTGCTGACCGCGCTCAGCATGCCGGTGCTTGAGATCCTTCCCTTTACCGCGACGCTGGCCGGGGCGGTGATTTCCTGCTTCGGGCTGGCGCTGACCACCCGCGACGGGCTGCTGATGGTCTTCGCCCTGATCTTCTTCGGCGGGCTGATGGCGCTGGGCGCCAATTTCCTGATCCTGGGCTAGGCCGGCACCGGGAACCAGTCGCAACCAAAAAGAAAGGAGCAGATCATGCCCGCAAAATCCAAGGCACAGCAGAAGGCCGCCGGCGCGGCGCTGGCGGTCAAGCGTGGCGAGGCGTCAAAAAGCGACCTTCAGGGCGCCTCCGAGGAGATGTACGAGTCGATGACCGAGGCCGAGCTGGAAGAGCTGGCCTCCACCAGCCGCAAGGGCAAGCCGGAACACGTCACCGACAAATAGCGTCCCGGCCCCGCCCTCTTAGCCCCTGCCCCGTTAGCCCTCGAATTCCGGGCCGAGCGGCCGCAGCTTCATACCGTGGCGCAGCCGGGTCCAGGGCAGCAGCGCGGGATCGGCGACCATCGGGCCGGGCGCGGTGCAGACCAGCACCTCTTGTGCGATGGGCTGAAAATCGGCGCGGAAATGCACGGAGCTCTTGTTCACCAGAATGCCCTTGCGGGTCGGCTCGATGCCGACATGGCGGTACATTTCCTGATCGGCCATCTGCGCCTTCTTGCAGGCGACGACGATCTCCACATCTCGGATCTTCAGGCAGGCCATCGGCCCCAGATTCATTCTGGCACCTTTGTAGAACGGGCCGGTACCGGTGAACTGCCCGGTGTTCAGCTTCACCACCTTGAAGCTTGCGTGGAACGGCTTGTCGCCCGGAATGTTCGACTTGCCGCCCAGCGCCACGGTGATCTCCGCCCCCTCGCCTGCGCTGTGGGCGATGCGCGCCACTTCCTCATCCACCATGATGCCAATGGCGGCGTTCGGGGCGTCATTCTCCACCAGCGCGCGCAGCATGCCCGTGGTGTTGGAATCGCCGCCGGCACCGGGATTATCCTGCGTGTCTGCGATCACCACCGGCTTGTTGGCGGACCGCGCGATCTTCATCGCGTATTTCACGCCTTCATCCGGCTCGTACAGCTTGCCGGCGAAGTTCGCTTCGTTGCGCAGGATTTCCTCCTCCAGCGCCTTCGCCGCCTTGTCCGCCTTCACCTGGTCGGTGGCATAGACGAACAGCGACGGGCCGCAATGATGGATGTCGGCGGCCGGAAAGCCCGGTGTGAAGGAGACGCGGGCGACATCGCCCTTCTCCAGCTCCTCCGTCATCTCGTAGATCGACTTGGTCGGCTCCATCAGCGTGCACTGGAAGTTCAGCGGGATGAGGAACGGAATTTGCCGGAATGCCTTGTTCACCGCGCCGGAGCCGCGCAGCACATTGTCCAGATGGATCGCCGTGCGGCGGCCGGTATCCGCCATATCGACATGCGGATAAGTGCGGTAAGCCACCAGCGCGTCGGCGTACTTGATCATCTCCGGCGTGGTGTTGGAATGCAGGTCCAGGCTGGCCATCACCGGCACTTTAGGCCCGACGACTTCCCGCACCCGGCGCAGCAACTCGCCCTCACCATCCTCCAGATGCTCGGTCACCATGGCACCGTGCAGGCAAAGATAGACCGCCTCGAACGGGCCCTTGTCGCGGATGCCATCGACGATCATGCCGGCTATGCGTTCATAGGCATCCTCGGTCACATGGGCGGAGGGGCTGGCGGCACCCCAGGCGGTCGGTACCAGATCGTGGCCGCGCTCCTGCGCTTCCTCGATGAAGCCGGCAATCGACAGGTTGATGCCTTTCACCGCATCGAACAGATCGCCGCCGGAGACCAGCGCCGGCCAGCTGCCGCCACGTGCGAAATCCTCGAAGGAGGCCTTCGTCGGGGCAAAAGTGTTGGTCTCGTGCTGGAAGCCGCCGATCGCAATACGCGCCATGGAACCTGTCTCCGCTGCCTACAAATTATTCGGTGCAACGGAGCATGCCCGCGCCGGCCATGCCGGGCAAGGGCGGCTGTGTCATGGCAGCCTTACAGAGGGTATTTGCAGGGGAAAGATAATCAGGCGGAAACCGAGAAGCCGGAATTGCCCATCAGCCGTTCCAGCAGCGGCTTCAGCGCGCCGGTATCGCCCTTGCGGAACCGGTCGAGCGCATCCTGCGTCTCGCGCAGCTGATCCATCGCCTTTTGCAGCCGTTCATTGCCGCTGGCGCCGCCGGTGGCCCCGCCCAGCGTGCTGTCGGTGCGCGTATAGCGGGCGTCCTTGAAGCCGACGGATAGTTCCTTCTCCGTCAGCGGTACGGCATTGCCGGCCACGTCGGCCACTTTTGTGTCCTCGACCGCGACCTTGCCGTCACGTGACAGGCCGGCCTCGATGCCGATGCCCAGAATGGAGGCAAGCGAACTGCCGCCCGCGCTGTATTGCGTGGCCACCTGGGACAGCCTTATGTCGAACCCGTCCACGCTGCTGTCGCTGGCCGCCTTGTCGATAAGGCCGGACAGGCTGGACAGCGTCTTGTCGATGGCGGCGTTTGCCTCCGACTCTTTCTTGTAGAACACGCTGAAGAAGTTGGAGAGCTGCTCGCGCAGCTGGCCACGGATGGCGTCGGGATCGCGATTCTCGATGATGAAGCCCAGCATCTGCGGCTTCGCGCCTGTGGTGGAGCGCACGACATACATTCCGGGTGCCGCGTCTTTCGACGGCTGCGCGGACACAGCATTAGATCGGCTGCCCGTGGAAGCCGTCTGGAGATTATAGCTGTATGTCGGTACCGGGTTGATCGCCATGGTATTTTACCGCCGCGTCCGGGCATCTGTTCTCGATGCCATATAAGCCTAATATACGCCAAACGAAAAAGGACCGCCAGCGTTTCCCGCCGGCGGCCCCTTTTCAGCGCAACAGCGCTTACTGGTCAGCGTAGCAATGCACCTCGGCGGCACCGCCCGGATGGGTGACGGCGCCCTTCTCCGCATCGCCGACCGTCTGGGCATATTTCCAGATCGCGCCGGACTGGTATTCGTGGCGGCGCGGCTTCCATTCCTTGCGGCGCGCTTCCAGCTCGGCATCCGACAGTTCGACGTCCAGCGTCCCCTTCTCGGCATCGATGACGATGATATCGCCATCCTTCAGTAGGCCGATCGGGCCACCGACCGCCGCTTCCGGCCCGACATGGCCGATGCAGAAGCCGCGCGTGGCGCCGGAGAAGCGGCCATCGGTGATGAGCGCCACCTTGTCGCCCATGCCCTGGCCGTAGATCGCCGCCGTGGTCGCTAGCATCTCGCGCATGCCGGGGCCACCGCGAGGGCCCTCATAGCGGATGACCAGAACCTCGCCTTCCTTGTACTGGCCCTTCTTCACCGCCTCGAACGCCTCTTCCTCGGTGTCGAAGCAATGCGCCACGCCCTTGAACTGCAGCTTCTGCATGCCGGCGACCTTCACGATGGCACCCTGTGGCGCCAGATTGCCGCGCAGGCCTACGACGCCGCCGGTCGGGGTGATCGGGTCGCTGGTCGGGCGGATGATGTCCTGGTCGGCCGGCAGGGTGACGCCTTCCAGATTCTCCGCGATGGTCTTGCCGGTGACGGTGATGCAGTCGCCATGGATGTAGCCGCCATCATACAGCGCGCGCAGCAGCACCTGCACACCGCCGATCTCGAACATGTCCTTGGCGACATAGCGCCCGCCCGGCTTCAGGTCGCCGATATAGGGCGTGCGCTTGAAGATTTCCGCCACGTCATGGATGGTGAATTCGATGCCCGCCTCATGCGCCATTGCCGGCAGATGCAGCGCGGCATTGGTCGAGCCGCCGGCAGCCGCCACAACGGTCGCCGCATTCTCCAGCGCCTTGCGGGTGACGATGTCGCGCGGCCGCAGATTGCGCTTGATCAGCTCCATGACCGCCTGCCCCGACGCCTCGGCATAGGCATCACGGCTGTCATAGGGCGCCGGTGCGCCGGCGGAACCCGGAAGGGCGAGGCCGATGGCCTCCGACACGCAGGCCATGGTGTTGGCTGTGAACATGCCGCCGCAGGAGCCCGCCGACGGGCAGGCCACGCATTCCAGCTCGTGCAGGTCATCGTCCGACATGTTGCCGGCGGCATGGGCGCCGACCGCCTCGAACACGTCCTGCACGGTCACGTCCTTGCCACGGAAGCGGCCGGGCAGGATGGAGCCACCATACATAAAGACCGACGGGACGTTCAGACGCAGCATCGCCATCATCATGCCGGGCAGAGACTTGTCGCAGCCGGCAAGCCCAACCAGCGCGTCATAGCAATGGCCGCGCATGGTGACTTCGACCGAATCGGCGATCACCTCGCGGCTGACCAGCGACGACTTCATGCCGGCATGGCCCATGGCGATGCCGTCGGTCACGGTGATGGTGGTGAATTCGCGCGGTGTGCCGCCGTTGGCCTTCACGCCTTTCTTTACCGCCTGGGCCTGGCGCGACAGGGCGATATTGCAGGGGGCGGCCTCGTTCCAGGTCGTGCCAATGCCAATGAAGGGCTGTGCAATCTCCTCCTCCGTCATGCCCATCGCGTAGTAATAGCTGCGATGCGGGGCGGAGCTAGGGCCGACCGACACATGGCGGCTGGGCAGCTTGGACTTGTCGAACTGGTAGGTCATGGCGTTCCCCTTGGCGTATGGCTTGTTCGGGGGCGCAGAATAGTCATCCCGCTACGGGATTGCCTAGTGGCTTTCGACCCCGTAGATAGGTGCCCTCTGTTCCCTGCAAGGCAGTATCCCCGCCATGAGTTTCCCCGTTCTCGGTTTTGACGACGCCTGGTCCTCCTACCGGCGCTGGGAACATCGCCTGCCTGCGAAGCCGGTCCCGGTTGAACCGCGCCGCATTGCCGGCATCGCCGAGGTGCTGGACCAGGTGGATGTCGTGGTGCTGGATGCCTATGGCGTGCTCAATCTGGGCAGCAGCGTCATTCCGCAGGGGCTTGAAGCGGTTCGGGCGATCCGTGCTGCCGGCAAGCGGCTGTGCATCGTCACCAATGACGGCTCGCAGGGCACCGCCGCCATCGCCGCCAAGCATCGCGGCCGGGGCTATGATTTCAGCGACGGGGAAGTGATCGCCGGCGCCTCGCTGGTCGGCGAGGCAGTGGCCGCCTTCCCGGAGGTGCGGCGCTGGGGGATCATCACGCAGGAGCCGCGCCCGGAAGCCGCGATCACCAGCGGCATGACAGCGCTGGCCTTGGACAAGGCCGCCTATGACGCGGTGGACGGTATCGTCTTCATGGCGACGGAAATCTGGGACGAGGAGCGCCAGGCGCTGCTGAGCGATACGCTGACCGCCCGCCCCCGCCCCTTCATCGTCGCCAATCCGGATGTCGTTGCGCCGCATGTCGGCGGCTTCTCGGCGGAACCCGGCTATTTCTCGCACCGCATCGCCGACCGCGCGGGGATAGAGCCGGTCTTCCTCGGCAAGCCCTTCCCCGGCGTCTATCGGCTGGTGCGCGAGCGCTTCCCGGAGGTCGATCCGCAGCGCATCCTCGCCGTCGGCGACACGCCGCATACCGATGTGATCGGCGCGCGGGCTCATGGCATGCGGGCGCTGCTGGTGGAGAGCGGCTTCCTCGCCGGGCGCGACAGCCTGGCCTATTGCCGGGAATGCGCCATCCTGCCGGACTTCATCGCGCCCGCTATCTGATCCGCCCTATCTGATCGGCAATCCGGCGGTCGCCGGGGGCGCTACCGGCTTCAGCAGCGCGGTCAGCGGCACCAGTACAAAGCCGCGCGCCTGCACATCCTCGATCCAGAGTTCCAGCATGTCGAGCGTGGCATCGCGCGGATGGCCGATGGCGATGGCCTGGCCATATTTGCTGGCATGCTGCTCCGTCTCTGCCAGCCGCTTTGCCACCTCATCATGGCTGTCTGTATTGTCGAGAAACACGTCGCGCTGCAGCGCCGGCATGCCCAGATCCCGCGCCATGCGGTAGCCGACAGTGTTCGGCGCGGTGCGCGAATCGAGGAACAGCAGGCCGCGCCGCCTTAACTCTTCCAGCACCGGCTGCATGACGGCGGCATTGCTGGTGAAACGGCTGCCCATATGGTTGTTCACCCCGACGAAGCCGTCGAACTGGCTGAGATTCCAGGCCAGGCGTTCCGCAAGGACTTCCGGCGGCAGAGCGGACAGCATGGCATTCGGGCCGGGATCGATACTGTCCGAAGACGGCTCCATCGGCAGATGGACGAGAATTTCATGACCGGCGGCATGCGCCTTGCGCACCTGATCCGCCACACCAGGGGCGTAGGGCAGATAGGCAAAGGTGACGGGCACTTTCAGCGCCAGCGCTCGCTGCGAGCGTTTGCGGTCGATGCCCATATCGTCGATGACGATGGCAATGCGCGGGCTACCGGCACTGTTCGGCACCGGCACTGCATTACGCTGCCAGGGTGGATCGGACGCAGAAGGCTCCGGGATGGTTTCCTGCGGCGGCAGGCTGGCAATCTGCGGTTCCGGCGGCTGTGGCGCGGCAGGCTGGAGTGCTTCCGGCGCCGGTGCCGGTTGTAGCGGTGCGGCTGTCTGCGGCAGGGCAATGCCAGTGGACGCGCTCGTTGACGGCGCTGTCGGGCTGGGCGCGGCGATTGCCGGGCTTTCCGTTACCAGCGCCTGCCGCCCGGTCAGCGCATCGCCATAATAGAGGCCGAGGCCGCCGCCGATCAGCAGCGCTGCGGCAGCCAGCGCAAGGGAGAGGCCGAAACCGCCGCCCCCGGAACGCTTCTTCGTCTTGGGCTTTTTGGAGGCCGGCTTACGCGCCATGAAAGACTCAATCCACGAAACGGGTGTCGTTTAAAGCGACACTATATCCTGTAGTGGGCTGAAAAATAACCGCGAAATAAGGCAAAATTGGCGCAGCTAGGCTTCGGCACGCGCCAGATCCTCGATGATGGGACAGTCCGGCCGGTCATCGCCATGGCAGCGATGCGTCAGATAGATCAGCGTGTCGCGCATGGACTGCAGCTCGGCCAGTTTGCGGTCGATCTCCTCGACATGGCGCAGGGCCACCGCCTTCACATCGGCGCTGGACCGCTCCCGGTCGCTCCAGAGCTGCAGCAGATTGCCGACATCCTTCACGGAAAAACCCAGCGAGCGGGCGCGCTGAATGAATTTCAGTACGCGCAGATCGGTGTCGCCATAGACCCGGTAACCGCCCTCGCTGCGCGGCGCGGGCTTCAGCAGGCCGATGCTCTCATAGTAGCGGATCGTCTTGGCCGGCACGCCCGACGCTGAAGCCGCCTGTCCGATATTCATGACCTACTCCTTTCGCGACCCGGCGCACGGTTTCCAGCGCCGCAGCAGCAGGGCATTCGAGACCACGCTGGCGCTGGAGGCCGCCATCGCCGCCCCGGCGATCATCGGGCTGAGATAGCCCAGCGCTGCCAACGGGATACCGACGATATTGTAGATGAAGGCCCAGAAGAGGTTCTGCCAGATCTTGGCGACCGTAGCGCGCGAGACGGACACCGCATCCAGCACCAGCAGCGGATCGGGCCGCATCAACGTGACAGCAGCTGCCTCCATCGCGACATCGGTGCCGCTGCCCATGGCGATGCCGACATCCGCCTGCGCCAGGGCAGGCGCGTCATTTACCCCGTCCCCGACCATGGCGACGATACCGCCCTTCCCCTGCAGGCCGGAAATAGCATCCGCCTTGCCGTCCGGCAGCACCTCGGCCAGCACGGTGGAGAGGCCCAGCCTGCGACCCACCGCTTCAGCCGCGCGCCGGTTATCGCCGGTCAACAGCGCCGTCTCTATACTCTTCTCGCCCAATAGCCGGATGGCGTCACCAGCGGTTTCGCGCAGCCGGTCGCCGATGGCAATGGCGCCCATAAGGCGGCCGTCTGCGGCCACCCAAACGACGGTGTTGCCCTCGCCTTCCCACTCAGCGGCTTGCTCCTGAAGGGCTGAGGTCTCGATGTCCTTCTCCTGCATCAGGCGCGGGCTGCCGATCAGCACAGCACGGCCTTCCACCGTGGCCATCACGCCCCGGCCTGGCAGCGAGTCGAATTCCTGTGCCTTCGATATCGCCAGCCCCCGTTCCTCGGCGGCAGCCAGTATGGCCTTTGCCAGCGGATGCTCGCTGCCCTGCTGCACGCTGGCGGCTAGGGAGAGCAATTCGGCCTCTGCGACGCTCTCCGCCGGCAGAAGCGCCGTAACACGGGGCCGCCCCTCGGTCAGCGTGCCGGTCTTGTCGAACACCACGGTCCTGATGCCATGCGCGCGCTCAAGTGCCTCGGCGTCCTTGATCAGGATGCCCGCCTTCGCAGCAACGCCGGTTCCGGCCATGATCGCGGTCGGTGTGGCAAGGCCCAGCGCACAGGGACAGGCGATAACCAGCACGGCGACGGCGTTCAGGATCGCCGTCTCGCTGTCTGCGCCGGTTGCCAGCCAGCCAAGGAAGGTCGTCAGCGCGATGACCAGCACGATCGGCACGAAGATACCACTGACCTTGTCCACCAGCCGTTGAACCGGCGCCTTGGAGGCCTGTGCCCCCTGCACCCGCTCGATGATCCGCGCCAGCAGGCTGTTGCCGGCGGCGGCTGTCACCTCGACCTCCACAAGGCCGGAGCCGTTCACCGAGCCGCCGATGACCGCGTCACCCGCCTGCTTGCCGACCGGCAGGCTCTCACCCGTCAGCAGCGATTCGTCGAACTGGCTGCGACCTTCCAGTATCCTGCCGTCGGCGGGCACCCGCTCGCCCGGCTTCACCACGACAACATCGCCTTCCATGAGGGATGAGACCGGCAGCGTCTCTACCCTGTCGCCCCGCTTCACGCGCGCCTCTTCAGGGCGGAGCGCCATCAGCGCCCGGATCGCCGAGGCGGTGCCCCGCTTGGCCCGGCTTTCCAGATACTTGCCGAGCGTGATGAGCGTGACCACCGTCGCCGAGGCCTCGAAATAGAGGTCGCCGCTGCTGCCGCTCGCCATGTGATAGAGGCTGAGTCCATAGGCGGCACTGGTACCGATGGCGACCAGCTGGTCCATCGTGCCGGTGCGTGCCTTCAACGACTTCCAGGCATTCAGATAGAACCGCCCACCGATCCAGAACTGCACCGGCGTCGCCAGCACGAGCTGCACCCAGGCCGGCGGAATCCAGTGCACACCGGCCACCATGCCGATCATCGGCAGTACCAGCGGCAGGGTCAGCAGGATGGCGGCGGCCAGCCGGATGGTTTCCCAGCGCAGCGTCTCGGCCTCGGCCTTTTTGTCCGGCCCGGCCCCGGCTTCGATCAGATGCGCGCCATAACCCGCCTTCTCGACAGCGGCGACAAGATCGGCCGGGTCGAGCCTGTCCTTTAGCCGCACCCGCGCCTGCTCGGTCGCCAGATTGACGGCCGCCCGGTCCACGCCCGGCACCTTGGCCAGCGCCTTCTCGACGCGGCCGACACAGGCCGCGCAGCTCATCCCCTCAATGGAGAGGTCATAGGTCCGTTCGATGCTCATGAACCCTAGATGGGGCTTCCAGCGATGGGAAGGTCAAGCAGATTTCCGGCAGCAGCAATGCGCTTGCCTTTGCGGGCGCGGCGGGGCTTGCTATAACCATTGTCCGGGATGCATACGCACCCCAACACCGACCGCCAAGTGATTGATATGTATATCCTGATCGATAATTACGACAGCTTCACCTATAACCTCTGGCACTTCCTGGGCGACCTTGGCGCCGAAGTGCAGGTGAAGCGCAACGACCAGATCACCGTCGATCAGGTGATGGCGGGGGGCTATCAGGGCATCGTCATCTCGCCCGGCCCCTGCGACCCGGACCGCGCCGGCATCTGCCTGGAACTGATCGAGCGCGCCAAGGGTACGCTGCCGATCTTCGGCGTCTGCCTCGGCCTGCAGGCCATCGGTCAGGCCTTCGGCGGCAAGGTGGTGCGTGGCCCGGTGCCGATGCATGGCAAGGTCAGCCCGATCCATCACAAGAACGCCAGCGTCTTCAAGGGGCTGCCCTCGCCGCTGACGGCGACGCGCTACCATTCGCTGGTGATCGAGAAGGACGGGCTGCCGGACTGCCTGGAAATCACGGCGGAGACCGAGGACGGCGTGATCATGGGGCTGGCCCACAAGACCCTCCCGATCCACGGTGTGCAGTTCCATCCCGAGAGCATCGCCACCGAACATGGCCACGCCATGCTGAAGAACTTCCTCGACATCGCGGAACGCCGCAACGCGGCCTGAGGATTGGGCATGGTTCTGGACATGAAAGCCCTGCTGGGCATCGTTGCCACCGGCCGCGCGCTGACGCGCAGCGAGGCGGAGGCAGCCTTCGAGATCATCATGAGCGGCGACGCCACCCCGTCGCAGATGGGCGGCTTCCTGATGGCGTTGCGCGTGCGTGGCGAGACGGTGGATGAGATCACCGCCGCCGCCAGCGTGATGCGCGCCAAGGCGCTGAAAGTGACCGCCCCGGTCGACGCCATCGACACCTGCGGCACCGGCGGCGATGCGTCGGGCACCTACAATATCTCCACCGCCGTGGCGCTGGTCTGTGCCGGCCTCGGCGTGCCGGTCGCCAAGCACGGCAACCGCAGCCTGACCTCGAAGTCCGGCGCTGCCGATGTGCTGACCGCGCTGGGCGTCGATATCGACTGCGAGATGAGCCTGATCGAGGAGGCGATGCGCGACGCAAATGTCGGTTTCCTGATGGCGCCGCGCCATCATGGCGCCATGCGGCATGTCGCCGGCACCCGGGTCGAGCTGGGCACGCGCACCATCTTCAACCTGCTGGGGCCACTCTCCAGCCCGGCCGGCGTGAAGCGCCAGCTGATCGGCGTGTTCTCCCGCGATTTCCTGAAGCCGATGGCCGAGGCGCTGCGCAATCTGGGCAGCGTGCACGCCTGGGTGATCCATGGCAGCGACGGGCTGGACGAGATCACCACCACCGGCCCGACCCATGTGGTCGAGTTGAAAGACGGCAAGCTGGCCGAATTCGAGATCGGCCCGGCCGATGCCGGCCTGGCACTGGCAAAGCCGGAAGCCATCAAGGGCGGCGACCCCGCCTTCAATGCCGCGGCACTGCACCGGCTGCTGGATGGCGAGAAAGGGGCCTATCGCGATATCGTGCTGCTGAATGCGGCGGCGGCCCTCATCGTCGCCGGCAAGGTGGGCGACCTGATGGAAGGTGCCGCTCTCGCCGCCACCGCGCTGGACCAGGGCAAGGCGAAGGCAGCGCTGGCGAAGCTGGTCGCCATCACCAACCGGGGCAAGGCGGCATGAGCGACGTTCTGGAGAAAATCTGCGCCGACAAGCGCGACCACATCGCCGCCCGCAAGGCGGTGAAGTCCCTGTCGGTGGTTGAGACGGAGGCGAAGCAGGCCAGTGCGCCGCGCGGTTTCGTGAAGGCGCTGCAAAAGGCCAATGCGGCGGACCGCTACGGGCTGATCGCGGAGATCAAGAAGGCCTCGCCCAGTAAGGGGCTCATCCGGGCCGATTTCGACCCGCCTGCCCTCGCCCGCGCCTATCGCGAGGGCGGTGCGTCCTGTCTATCGGTGCTGACCGACGAGCCTTATTTCCAGGGCCGGGACGATTATCTCGTCGCTGCCCGCGCGGCGGTGGATCTACCGTGCCTGCGCAAGGATTTCATGCTGGAGCCGTACCAGATCGTCGAATCACGCGCGCTGGGGGCGGATTGCATCCTGCTGATCATGGCGGCGCTGTCGGACAGCCAGGCGGCGGAACTGGAACAGGCCGCCGTCGATCTCGGCATGGATGTGCTGGTCGAGGTGCATGATGGCGCGGAATTGGACCGGGCGCTGAAGCTGAAATCGCCGCTGCTGGGCGTGAACAACCGCAATCTGAAGACCCTGGCGGTCGATATCGCGACGACGGAACAGCTGGCGGCCCGGGTGCCGGCAGGCAAGATGCTGGTTGCGGAAAGCGGCCTCTACACGCCGGACGACCTCGCCCGGATGGAACGGGCCGGGGCGCGCTGCTTCCTGATCGGCGAATCGCTAATGCGCCAGGCCGATGTGGCCGCCGCGACCCGTGCCCTGCTGACCCGTAACGAGGCGGCGGCCTGACCCATGAGCGGCTTCACCCATTTCGATGCCGAGGGCAAGGCTGTGATGGTCGATGTCTCGGACAAGGACGAGACGGAGCGCGTGGCGACCGCCATCGGCAGCATCACCATGCAGCCGGAAACCCTGGCGCTGATCCTGGAAGGCGGGGTGAAGAAGGGCGACGTGCTGTCGGTCGCGCGCCTTGCCGGCATCATGGGCGCCAAGCGCACGCCGGACCTGATCCCGCTGTGCCACCCGCTGGCACTGACTTCCGTGAAGGTTGAGCTGAAGGCCGATCCCGCACGGAACGCTGTCGATATCGAGGCGACCTGCAAGCTGAAGGGCCGTACAGGCGTCGAGATGGAGGCGCTGACGGCGGTCAGCATCGCGGCGCTCACCGTCTATGACATGTGCAAGGCGGTGGATCGCGGCATGCGCATCGGCGATATCCGGCTGGTCCATAAATCGGGCGGCAAATCCGGCACTTATGAGGCGGAACGGTGATCCCCGTCGAGGAGGCACTGGCGAAGATTCTTTCGTCCCTGACGCCACTGGGCGCCGAGGAAGTCTCGGTCGAGGCGGCGCTGGGCCGGGTGCTGGCCGAGGATGTCGCCGCCCGCGTGACGCAGCCGCCCAAGCCGGTTTCCGCCATGGATGGCTATGCCGTGAAGGCGGCGGATGTCGCCTGCGTGCCGGCCACGCTGACGGTCATCGGAGAGGCACCGGCCGGGCGCGGCTATCAGGGCATGGTGGAAAGCGGCCAGGCAGTGCGCATCTTCACCGGCGCGCCGCTGCCGGACGGGGCCGACAGCATCGTCATCCAGGAGGATACCGAGGCCAGCGGCACCAGCGTTACGGTGAAGGAAGCCCCTGCGCTTGGCAATTACGTGCGTCCTGCCGGCCTCGATTTTCGCATGGGCGATATCGGCATTCCGGCGGGCAAGCTGTTGAATGCGCGCGATATTGGCCTGGCCGCCGGCATGAACCATCCCTGGCTGCGGGTGGTGCGCCGGCCGCGCATCGCCATCCTGGCGACCGGCGACGAGATCGTGCGGCCGGGCGATCCCATCGGCCGCGACCAGATCGTCAGCTCCAACGCGCTGGCGCTATCCGCCTTTGTGCGCGGTGCCGGCGGCGAGCCGCTGGTGCTGGGCATCGCGCCCGACGAGATGGACGGGCTGACCCGGATGATCGCCGGCGCGCGCGGTGCCGATCTGCTGGTGACCACCGGCGGCGCCTCGGTCGGCGACCATGATCTGATCCAGACCGTGCTGGGCGAGGCCGGCAGCCTGGATTTCTGGAAGATTGCCATGCGGCCCGGCAAGCCGCTGATGTTCGGCAAGATCAATGACACGCCCGTGCTGGGCCTGCCCGGCAATCCGGTCTCTTCCATGGTGTGCGCCCTGCTGTTCCTGGGACCGGCCATCGCGCGGCTGCTGGGTCAGGCTGCCAAAGGGCCGGAAACCCAGCCGGCCCGGCTGGCGGCCGATCTGAAGCCGAATGACCGCCGCCAGGATTATCTGCGCGCCACGCTCACCATCGATGCCGATGGCACGATGCTGGCGACACCCTTCGCCAAGCAGGACAGCTCGCAATTCTCGCTGCTCACAAAGGCCGGCGGGCTGCTGGTCCGGCCGCCGCATGATCCCGCCCGCAAGGCCGGCGAGATCGTCCAGGTGATTCCCTTCCGCGACAGCTACTTCTGAGTTTTTTCGCGACGGTTAGTGTTCCGCGCTTGACCTGAAACGAGAACAAAACTAAAACACCTACTCAGGTTTTTGTTTTGTTCCATATCTTGTTGCGCTGATGCAGACAGCCGCCATTGCTTGCGGCGCCCCGTCAAAGAGCGTGGCAGACAGGAGGTGCTGGTGCTCACGAAGAAACAGTTCGAACTGTTGACCTTCATCAACCGGCGGCTGAACGAGAGCGGCGTCTCCCCCTCCTTCGACGAAATGAAGGAAGCGCTCAATCTGCGCTCCAAATCCGGCATTCACCGCCTGATCACCGGGCTTGAGGAGCGCGGCTTCATCCGCCGCCTGCCGCACCGCGCCCGCGCGCTTGAGGTTCTGCGCCTGCCGGAGCAGGTCTCGGCAAAGGATACTGGGCGCCAGCCTTCTGAGACGACCGGCAAGCGCTTTACACCGAACGTCATCGAAGGGCATTTCGCCGGGCCGCTTGCGGGTGCCGCTACCGGGCAGGATATCCGGGCCGTGCCGCTGCCGCTCTACGGCAAGATAGCCGCCGGCACCCCAATCGAGGCGCTGCGCGACGAAAGCGCCGCCATCGACGTGCCACTCAGCCTGCTCGGCAAGGGCGAGCATTACGCGCTTGAGATCGAAGGCGATTCTATGGTCGAGGCCGGCATCCAGGATGGCGACACCGTCATCATCCAGCGCTGCGACACGGCGGAGAATGGCACCATCGTGGTGGCACTGGTGGACGAGCAGGAAGCGACCCTGAAACGGCTGCGGCGCAAGGGCGGCTCGATTGCCCTGGAACCGGCCAATGCAGCCTATGAGACGCGAATTTTCGGGCCGGAACGGGTGAAGGTGCAGGGCCGGCTGGTCGGGCTGCTGCGTCGCTACTGAGGGCCGTCACGGAGCCTAGCGGTTGCGCTGGGCCGCCGGATCAGGCGCCCAGGGTCTGATGCCACGATCCGCACCGACCGAATCCAGGCGGAGGACTCCATCCTCCAGATAGAGCGCATGGGCGCCATGCCGCCACAGGTCGAACCGGTCCACTACCAGCCGCGCCGACGGGCAGCGCTGGCGGATCGGCACGAGGGCCACGACGATATCGGCGCTGCGGCAATCCTCCGCCAGCGCCTGTGGATCGCGGATAATCGCGACCTTTAGCCTCCCGACCTCTCCGATACAGCCCAACCCGTCACAGGCAATGCCGTCGCGTCCACCGCTGCCGGGGCGCGGCATAGCGATACGCCATTCCTGCCCGGCGCGTTGCAGCCAGTTCTCCGCCGTGAAGGACGCCGCTCGGACGGAGGAAAAGGCCAGCCCGTTCGTGCCGCGCAACGCAACCAGCTTCGCCTCGCCATCGACCAGCAGCAAAGGCTGGGGGGCGATCCAAGGCATCGCAAGACCGGCCACAACCGGCACTAATCCAGCGAAACGCCAGGCGCGTTGCCAGAGCGCCAGCCACAGACCGCCGAGCGAAACCGCTAGCAGTGCAGCCGCGTGCATCGCCGGCACCGCCAGAACGGCACCCGGCAGGGCGGATATCCAGGCGCCGACTGCCAGCACGCCATCGATGCCGAGGCCCATCGGGGCGAGCGCTAGCCCTTCCAGCCCGAAGGGGAGCAGCAGCAAGGCCAGCACGCCCCACGGCATGATCCAGAAAGCGGTCAGCGGCACCGCGGCCATATTGGCCAGCGCGCCATAGAGTGCCACCTGGTTGAAATGATAGGCGGCAAAGGGCAGCGTCCCGGCTGTCGCCAGCACCGAGGTGGCAACCAGGCCAAACAGATAGAGAGAACCGCGCCGCAACGGTCCCGCTCCGGCGCGAAAGGCCGCAAAGCGCTCTCGGTTCGCCTCATAGAAAGCGACCAGCAGCAGCACGGCGGCAAAGGACATCTGGAAGCTCGGCCCCAGCATCACCTCCGGTGCCAGCAGCAGGATGAAGGCGGCTGCCCAGGCGATCAGCCGCAGCGAGATTGCCACCCGGTCGATCAATACCGCAACCAATACCAGCCCGGTCATCAGGAAGGCGCGCTGTGTCGGCACGGTGGCCCCGGCCAGCAGCAGATAGACGAAGGACGCGGCGAGCGCGGCAAGCGCCGCCCATTTCTTGATCGGCTGGTTCAGCGCCAGCGCCGGCGACAGGGCCATCAGGAAACGCAGCGTGAAGAAAACAGTGCCGGCCACCAGCCCCATATGCAGGCCGGAAATCGCCAGCAGGTGCGCAAGGCCGGAATCACGCATCGTCTCCAGGGTTTGCTCGGACAGGCCGGAGCGGTCGCCGGTCAGCAGCGCTACCGCCATGGCCCCTGTCTCGTCCGGCAGGATCGCGCGGATACGCTCCGTGATGGTCCGCCGCAGCCCGTCGACGGCAACCCAGAAGCCGGCGGGCTTGCCCTCCGCCAACCGCGAAACATCCCCGATGGCATAGCCGACCCCGCCGATCCCCTCGAAATAGGCGTGGCGCTGGAAGTCGAATGCGCCGGGGGCTGAAGGCCCGGGCGGCGGCCGCAGCACGGCGCGCAGGCGTATTCGGTCGCCCAGCGCAATCTCCGGCATCTCCGAGCGCACCACCATCCGCACCCGACGCGGCATTTTATCGGGGGACAGCCGGCCGATCCGTGTGGGCTCCAGGGTCAGCCGCCTGTCGCCGGGCCGCTGCTCGATGCGGACAAGCTGCCCTTCCACGATAACCGGCCCGATCTGTCGGTCCAGGAAGATGGTGCCGGCGGTCTGGCTACGGTATTGCGCCGCTGCGAAGCCCAGCGAAAAGGCGCAGACCAGCAACGCGAGCAGCCGTCCGTTCAGCGAGCGGTGCAGCAGAACGGCGAGGCCTATCGCGGCCCCCAGCCCTGCCCCGCCTACCCAGAGAGGCGGTTCGGCTTTCAGCAGGAAGTAGCCGCCAATGCCGCAGCCCAGCACCACCGGCAGCCAGAGCATCCAGCGCTCGCGTTCGGCCAGGAAGGGCGACGCGATGCCGGAAAGCAGGCGTAATGCAGCACTTCCGGGCACAGCCTCCTGTTGCCCGGCACCTGCCGCGATGCCTTCTTCCTGATGCATTGCGCCTCCCGCTTATGCAGAACACACTAATGCAGGGCGCGCCGCTGCGCATCCCGTAGTATGGCGGCGGCAATCACCACCGGACCGCGAAAGGAAAAGCAGCTTGAGCCTCACGCTTCACGGCTATCGCTACAGCGTCTATGCGCGGATCGTGCGCATGATCTGCGCCGAAAAAGCCATCGGCTACCGTTGGGTGGAGGTGAACCCGTTTGCCCTGGACCTGCCGGACTCCTATCTGGCCTTGCATCCCTTCAGGCGCGTGCCGGTGCTGGAGCATGATGGCTTCGTGATCTACGAAACGGTCGCGATAAGCCGCTATCTCGATGAGGCGTTTCCGGGCATCTCGCTGCAACCGTCGGCTCCGCGCGACCGGGCACGGCTGGCGCAGATTATCGCCATCATCGATGCCTATGGCTATTGGCCGATGGTCCGTCAGGTCTTCGCGCACCGGGTTTTCCGGCCCTATCTGGGCGAGCCCGCGGATGAGGAGCAGGTTGATGCCGGGATCGCCGCTGCCCGGAAGGTGCTTGCCGCGCTGGAGGCCCTGGCCGGAGACGACGGCTATCTGGCTGGCGACAGGCTGTCCCTCGCCGACCTGCATGCCGCCCCGATGGTGGCCTATTTCACCATGGCCGCCGAGGGCCAGGCTGCGCTGAGTGCCTATCCCCGCCTCACCGCCTGGTGGGGCAATATGAGCAGGCGGCCAAGCCTCACGGATACAGATCCGTTCGCCTGATCTGTGCACGGCGGCACCCTTTGTGCTAAACAGCGGCCACCAATCCGACTGCCCTGGCATTGTCCGCGGCTTTCCATCCAGTACCGGAACCGATTTCGCATGACCGTCGTCACCCGTTTCGCCCCCTCCCCGACCGGCTTCCTGCATATTGGCGGCGGCCGCACGGCCCTGTTCAACTGGCTCTATGCCCGGCATACCGGCGGCAAGTTCCTGCTGCGCATCGAAGATACCGACCGCGCCCGCTCCACCGAGGAAGCGGTCGGGGCGATCTTCGAGGGGCTGAAATGGCTGGGGCTGGACTGGGATGGCGAGGCCGTCATGCAGTTCGCCCGTGCCGGCCGCCATGCCGAGGTCGCGCACGCGCTGCTCGCCCAGGGCAAGGCCTATCGCTGCTACGCCACGCCGGAAGAGCTGGAGGCGATGCGTGAGCAGGCCAAGGCGGAAGGCCGCCCGGTGCGTTATGACGGGCGCTGGCGCGACCGCCCCGAGTCGGAGGCACCGGCCGGCGTAAAGCCGGTGATCCGGCTGAAGGCGCCGCAGAGCGGCCAGACTGTGATCCAGGACCTGGTGCAGGGCGAAGTCACCGTCGCCAACGAACAACTGGACGATTTCGTGCTGCTGCGTGGCGACGGCACGCCGACCTACATGCTGTCGGTGGTGGTGGATGACCACGATATGGGGATCACCCATGTGATCCGGGGTGACGACCATCTGAACAACGCCTTCCGCCAGACCCAGCTCTATCAGGCGATGGGCTGGGACGTGCCGGTCTTCGCGCATATCCCGCTGATCCACGGGCCGGACGGCGCCAAGCTGTCGAAGCGCCATGGCGCGCTGGGCGTCGAGGCCTACCGCGATATGGGATTCCTGCCCGAGGCAATGCGCAACTACCTGCTGCGCCTGGGCTGGGGCCATGGCGATGAGGAGATCATCCCGACCGAGAAGGCCATCGAATGGTTCGATCTCGACGCGGTTGGCCGCTCCCCCTCGCGCTTCGACATGGCGAAGCTGGAGAATCTGAACGCGCATTACCTGCGCGAGGCCGATGATGCCAGGTTGGTCGCGCTGATCCAGCCGCTGCTGGCCGAGCGGCTGGGGCAACCTGTGGATGATGCCGGCAAGGCACTGCTGACCGCCGGCATGCCCGGCCTGAAGCCGCGCGCCAAGACGCTGGTCGATCTGGCGGACAGCGCGCTGTTCTATGTCCGCCCGCTGCCCCTGCCTTTCACCGACAAGGCGGCTGCCTTGCTGACGGACGAGGCCCGGCAGGTGCTGGCGAAGCTGGCCACGGCGCTGGAAGGCCAGGCAGACTGGAGCGAAGCCGCGCTTGAGGAGCGCGTGCGCAGCTTTGCAGAAACCGAGACGCTGAAGCTGGGGGCCGTCGCGCAACCCTTGCGTGCCGCGCTGACCGGCTCCACCATGTCGCCCGGCATTTTCGACGTGCTGGCGGTACTGGGACGCGATGCGGCAATCGCGCGTATCCGCGCGGCTGTCGGGGGGAATTGACCGGCCCTGCGCCCAGCGCAGTACTACTGCTGCGCTAAGTCCTCGCCAAACCGACTGCGGGTCAATATATTGCAACGCAATACAAGGCCGGTGGCCGTCTAAACCCTCGCTTGAGGGACCGAAGAAAGGGGAGTTCTCAAGAATGACCGCCAATAGTCTGAAGCCGATCAAGCTTGTCGATCCGAACAAGGATAAGTCGATCGAGCTGCCGTTGATCCCCGGGTCCGTCGGGCCTGAGGTGATGGATATCCGCAAGCTGTACGCCGAAACCGGCTACTTCACCTACGATCCGGGCTTCACATCGACCGGTTCCTGCGAATCCAAGATCACCTATATCGACGGCGACCAGGGCGTGTTGCTGCACCGCGGCTATGCCATTGAGGATCTGGCCGCGAACTGCGACTTCCTGGAGGTTGCCTATCTGCTGATGAATGGCGAGCTGCCCAACCCGACCGAGAAGGCCAAGTTCGAGCACGACATCACCTATCACACGATGGTGCACGAGCAGATGGCCAACTTCTTCCGGGGCTTCCGCCGTGACGCGCACCCGATGGCCATCATGTGCGGCGTGGTCGGCGCCATGTCCGCCTTCTACCACGATTCGACCGATATCGAGGACCCGCGCCAGCGGATGATCGCCTCCTACCGGCTGATCGCCAAGATGCCGACCATCGCCGCCATGGCCTACAAGTACTCCGTCGGCCAGCCCTTCATGTATCCGCTGAACAAGCTGAGCTACGCGCAGAACTTCCTGCAGATGACCTTCGGCGTACCGGCCGAGCCCTATATCGATAATCCTGTCCTCTCCAAGGCGATGGACAAGATTTTCATCCTGCATGCCGACCACGAGCAGAACGCCTCGACCTCGACGGTCCGGCTTGCCGGCTCGTCGGGCGCCAACCCGTTCGCCTGCATCGCGGCCGGTATCGCCTCGCTGTGGGGCCCTTCGCATGGCGGCGCCAACGAGGCGGTGCTGAACATGCTGGGCGAGATCGGCGATGCCAAGAACATCCCGGAATTCGTGAAGCGGGCGAAGGACAAGAACGACCCGTTCCGCCTGATGGGCTTCGGCCACCGGGTGTACAAGAACTACGACCCGCGCGCCAAGGTGATGCAGCAGACCTGCCACGAGGTGCTGAAGGAACTGGGCGTGAAGGACGAGCCGCTGCTCGACATCGCCATGGAGTTGGAGAAGATCGCGCTGGAGGACGAGTATTTCGTCGAGAAGAAGCTCTATCCCAACGTCGATTTCTATTCCGGCATCATCCTGAAGGCGATGGGCTTCCCGACCAGCATGTTCACCGTGCTGTTTGCCGTTGCGCGCACCACCGGCTGGGTGGCACAGTGGAAGGAGATGATCGAGGATCCCGTCCAGAAGATCGGGCGTCCGCGCCAGCTTTATACGGGCCACGATCACCGTCCTTACGTGCCGCTCTCGAAGCGCTGAGGACGGACCCTCAACAGCGACAGCAGCGGGAGGCACCGCACGCGTGCTTCTGGAACGGCGGAATAGGTCCGACAGGACCATTGGCATGCGGGGAAAGGGCGGAACGCCTTTTTCCCGCATCTTCGCCATCCGCCTGCGCCTGCCCGCCAACGATAATGCGCGGCCCGCCAGTAAAGGCATGTGGCCGCGCATTGCCGTTATGGGAACGGCGGCCCTGATGCTGGCCGCCGTCCTGTATATCTTCTGAAGCCTTATTTCTTCTCGATCAGCTCGACCTTGTAGCCATCGGGGTCCTCGATGAAGGCGATGACGCTGCCGCCATGCTTCATCGGCCCCGGCGGGCGCGGGATCTTCACGCCTTCCGCCGCCAGCTTCTCGCAGGTGCCATAGATATCGGGCACGCCGATCGCCAGATGGCCGAAGCCGGAGCCGATCGTGTAGGGCTCGGCCTGGTCCCAGTTATGGGTCAGCTCGATCACCGTATTGGCCTTCTCATCGCCATAACCCACGAAGGCCAGGGTGAAACGGCCGCTTTCGTAATCCGTCCGCCGCAGCAGGTTCATGCCCAGCAGGCGGGTGTAGAAGTCGATGGACTTGTCGAGGTCCAGCACGCGGATCATCGTGTGCAGCATGCGGAAACCGCTGGTATCCACTGCCGGACGCTCCGCTGTCATCGTCGAGGACATGGGACTCCCTTTCTGGTTTTCGGTTGAAAGTTCAGTTCCTAGATTTAGCGCATTCGCCAGCAATTGCGAGCAGCTTGTCGGCGATCCGCTGGCTGGGCGCGGTGTCGTTGCCGCCCAGCATCTCCTTCAGCCGGACGCCGGCTTCGACCTGCCGCGCCCGCGCCGCCGGATCGCTGAGCAGCGTTTCCAGCGCCGCCTCCAGGCGGTCGGCTGTGCAGTCGGCCTGGATCAGCTCTGGCACGATCTCCGCTTCCAGCAGGATGTTCGGCAGGGTATAGCGCGTCAGGCTGACCAACTGCCGCGCGATCCGGTAACTGACCGCGTTTACCTTGTAGGCGGCCACGGTCGGTATGCCGGCCAGCACCAGCTCCAGCACCGCCGTGCCGGCGGCGGACAGCGCCAGATCAGCAGCAGCAAACAGATCGGCCTTCTCATTGGCGCCATCGCAGAGCGTTACCGGAACCGGCCAGTTGGCCACAGCCTCCGATATCCGGTCGCGCAGCGAATCGACCGCCGGCAGTGCCACCCGCAGGCCGGGATGCCGCTGCGCCAGCCGGGCCACGGCCTCGGCGAAGGGCGGCAGCAGCCTGTCGATCTCACCACGGCGGCTGCCGGGCAGCACGGCCAGCAGCGTTGCATCGGCCGGAATGTCGTGCCGGGTGCGGAAGGCAGCACCATCGCCGGCCGGATTCTCGACAATGGGATGGCCGACATAGCTGGTCTCCAGCCCGTGCCGGGTGAAATAGGGCGGCTCGAACGGCAGGATCACCAGCAGATGGTCGAGGAATTTCGCGATCTTCTCCGCCCGCTTTGGCTTCCATGCCCAGACGGTGGGAGCCACCAGATGCACCAGCGGGATGCCCTGCCCGTGCAGCTTCTTCGCCACGCGGAAGCAGAAGCCGGGCGCATCGATGGTCAGCACCGCATCGGGGCGCGCTGCCTCGATGGCCTTCACCGTCTCGTCGATCCGGCGCAGCACGCGGGGAATATGCGGGATAACCTCCAGCAGACCCATGATGGCCAGTTCCCGCATCGGAAACAGGCTCTGCAGACCCTGCGCGGCCATCTCCGGGCCACCGATGCCGGCGATGCGGACATGGCCGTCTGTGGCCTGTTTCAGGCCCGCCATCACCTTTGCCCCCAGCGCATCGCCGGAATGCTCCCCGGCGATGATAAAGATCAGGGGGGCGGGCGCCTCGCTCATACTGCGTCTCCGCTGATCCCCTTCACGAACAGGCCCAGCCGGTTGGCGGTCTCGATCACCGCCGCGCGGTCCACGATCCAGGCACCGCCCGCATCCACGGCGATACCGGCGAGGCCGGCCTTCGCCGCCGCCTCCACCGTGGCCACGCCGATGGTCGGCAGATCGATGCGCTCATTCTGGCCGGGCTTGCGCAGCTTCACCAGCACGCCGCCGCCGCCATCACGACGCAGCGGTCCGACCCGAGCCAGCAGCGCGTCGGTGCCCTCAATGGCCTCAATGCCGAGGCATAGCCCCTGCTGCACCACCACACCCTGCCCGACATCGAGCGGTCCCAGCGCGCGCAAAATGGCCACGCCGCGCGCGATATCGGCCTCCGCCGCCGCATCGGCGCGGTGCCGGCCCAGGTAGCCGGCGCCGGCGAGCAGGCCGTCCAGCAGCCTGTCCGCGCGTTCCACGGTAAACCCCTCGCCTTCCAGAACCTTCACTACGGCCGAGAGCAGCGCATCGTCGCCGGCCAGGAACATCTTCGGCCCCATCTTGGCGATCAGCCGGGTCGCCGTCCAATCCGGCCTCAATTCGGCGAGCGAGGGCCGACGTACCGAGCCGGCGAAGACCAGCCGGCGCACGCCTTCGCGGCGTAGCGCGTCAAGAGCCGTGCCGACAGCACCCAGCCGGACGACGAGATGTGGCGTTCCGTCCAGCGTCTCCGGCTGTACCTGGCCTTCGAGGCCGATGATGAAGTACGGGTGACTACGGTCACGCAGCGTGGCGACAAGCTGGCCGGGAACGGTTCCGCCACCGGCCACGATGCCGATCTTGTCCGTTACCGGAGCGGCCTCATGCGTCGTCGCCGGACCGGGCATTGCCCTTCCCTTCCGCCTGCGGGCGGCAGAAGCCACGGGACGAATCCTGCTGCACGAACTCGACCAGCTCCCGCACCGCGGGATCGTCGGTATGGCGTGCCGCGACCTGCGCGATATGCTCGGCCCAGGTTCCGCCCTCGGAGAACAGCAGCGCATAGGCATCGCGCAACGCCTTGATGGTATCCCGGCCAAAGCCGCGGCGCTTCAGCCCGACGAGATTCAGGCCGGAAATCCAGGCCCGGTTCCCCATCACCATGGCATAGGGCACCACATCATGCTCGACACCGGTCATGCCGCCGACCATGACATGCCGGCCGATGCGGCAGAACTGATGAACCGCCGACAGCCCGCCCAGGATGGCGTGGTCCTCGACGGTCACATGCCCGCCCAGCGTGGCGTTGTTGGCCAGGATAACCCGGTTGCCGATGCGGCAATCATGGCCGACATGGCTGCCGACCATGAACAGGCAGCCATCGCCGATCTGGGTCAGCATGCCGCCGCCCTCGGTACCGGGATTCATGGTGACATGCTCGCGGATCGTGTTGTCCGCGCCGATCACCAGTTCCGACGGCTCGCCCTTGTATTTCAGATCCTGCGGCGCGCTGCCGATGGAGGCGAAGGGAAAGATGCGCGTGCGCGCGCCGATCCGCGTGCGGCCCGATACGGCGACATGGGAATGCAGTTCCACGCCGTCATCCAGCCGGACATGCGGCCCGACGACGCTGTAGGGACCGACGGAAACCCCAGCCCCCAGCTCTGCCTTGGGATCGACGATGGCGGTCGGATGAATCGCGGATGCGGAGGCGCCGGTCATCAATCGTCCATGATCATCGCGGTATAGGTTGCCTCGGCCACGGCGGCGCCATCGACCTTGGCGACGGCCGAGAATTTCCACACCGGGCCGCGGCTCTGTTCCTTGGTGACATGGATATGCAGCGTGTCGCCCGGCGTCACCGGCCGGCGGAACCGCGCCTTGTCCACTGACATGAAGTACACGAGCTTGCTTTCGGCCTCGGCACCCAGGGTGGCGACCACCAAAACGGCGGCGGTCTGGGCCATGGCCTCTACGATCATCACGCCCGGCATCACCGGACGGCGCGGGAAATGCCCGACGAAGAAGGGTTCGTTGATGGAGACATTCTTCACGCCGGTCGCCGATTCGTTCGGCACCACGTCGATCACCCGATCCACCAGCAACATCGGATACCGATGGGGAATCATCTCCATGATCCGCTCGACGCGAATCTCCTTCATCTCCTCCGCCACCCCTTTTGTGCCCGCGATATCATTCATTCGCCGTTGTCCTTATTAACCTGCCTTTTCTTAAGCATCAGCCGCTGCATGCCGACCAGGCGCCGCCATTCGCGGATCGGCATGGCCGGCGTGCCGCCGACGATGGCGCCGGACTCCACATCGTTGGTGATGCCCGTCTGCCCTGCCGCCACCACGCCGTCGCCGACCTTCGCATGGTTGGCGACGCCGACCTGGCCCGCGAAGGTCACGTAATTGCCAAGCCGCGCGCTGCCGGCAATGCCGTTCTGGGCGGCAATGATGCAGCCTTCGCCAATCTGGACGTTATGCGCGATCATCACGAGATTATCAATCACGGTACCGCGCCCGATGACGGTGTCCGGCCCGCTGCCGCGATCGACCGTCGCGTTCGCGCCGATCTCCACATCGTCGCCGATGAGGACACGCCCCAGATGCGGCACCTTCACGCGGCCGCTGGGGTCAAGGTCATAGCCGAAGCCGGTATTGCCGATCACCGCGCCGGCGGCGATCAGCACCCGGTCGCCGATCAGGCAGTAGCTGAGCGTGACATTCGCCCCGATGATGCAGTTCTCGCCCAGGGAGACGCCGCGCTCAATCACGCTGTTGGCGCCGATGCGGGTACCGGCGGCAATCGTGACGCCGGGGCCGATCACGACATGCGCCTCGATACGGCAGCCCGGGCCGATCTCCGCGCTGGGGTCGATGACGGCGCTGGGGTGGATACCGGAATCGGCTGCCAGTTCCGGGTGGAAGGCCGTAGCGATACGCGCGAAGCCGCGCCTTGGCTTGGCGCAGAGCAGGATCGCCATGCCGGATGGTGCCTTGTCGGCAAGCGCGGGCTCCACGAGGCAGGCGCCTGCCTTGGAGGCCTGGAAGGCCGGAACATATTTCCGGTTGCCCAGGAAGCTGATATGGGCCGCCCCTGCGGCCTCCAGCGTTGCGATATCCTCGATCAGCCGGCCGGGATCAGTGCCGGGCGCCAGTGTCGCCTCGGCGATCTCCGCCAGTTCCGCCAGGGGCTTGGGCGGTGCGGTATGGAAGAAGCGCGGATCGGCCATGCCTTCCGTCCCCTTACTGCTGCTGGATCGCGGGCAGCTTCACGGTGACGGAGGTCAGGCGCTGGTTCAGCCGGTTCAGCGCTTCCTCGGAAATGTCGATGGATTTTTCGGCCAGCACGATGGCCGACTTCGACAGCACGGCCGTTGCCTGCCGTTCCTTCGCGATATCGGCGACAATTTCCACCAGGGCAATACGGACCTGCTCCATCGCCTGCGCATAGCCTTCGTCAAGCTGGCGCTTGCGGGCCTGCACGGCGCGCTGGATTTCCGCCACGCGCTGCTCGAACTGCTGGCGACGCTGCTGGAACGCCTCCGGGGCCAGCACGGAACGCTGCTGCACCAGTTCCTGCTCCAGGGCACGCAATTCACGCTCCTGCTTGGAGATTTCCTCCTGATAGCGGGAACGCTGCGCCTCGATCTGATCACGCACCGTACGCGCCGCTTCCGAAGCCCGCAGCACCCCCTGCACATCGATGAAGGCGATGCGGGACTGGGGCAGCGGGTCCGCCGCATGAACCTGCGGCGGCAGCATGACCAGGGCACCACCCCCCAGGATCAGAACGCAGGCGATCCGACGGAAGGCAAGAAAACTAAGCATGATTAGAACCGTGTCCCGAAGCTGAAGCGGAAGATTTCGGTCTCGTCGAACTCTTCCTTGACCACCGGTGCCGCGAAGTCGAGCCGCAACGGCCCCATGGGCGATTCCCAAAGGAAGCTGACGCCGACGCTGGCGCGGATCGAATTCACGTCGGCGATGTTCGGTCCGGATGCCGCGACATCCCAGGCGGAGCCGAAGTCGCTGAACACGCCGCCGCGTACGCCCATCTCGCGGGGCAAACCCAGCGGGAACAGCAGTTCGACGCTGCCGGCGTAGTAATTCTCGGCACCCAGCGAATCACCCGTCGAGCGATCACGCGGACCGACGCCACCATACTCGAAACCGCGCAATTTGGCACCGCCCAGGAAGAAACGGTCGGCAATCAGGACTTCCTCATCGCCATAGGGCGTGACATTGCCGATTTCCGCATTGGTGGACAGGACCCAGGTTTCGCCCACCGGGAAGTAGTAGCCGCCCTGCAGGACGGTGCGGACATAGCGCGTATCGCCGCCCAGCGTCGCCACATCATTGTTCAGCGTGACGATATAGCCGTCGCGCGGATCGATCTTACTGTCGCGCTTATCGTAGGCGAGGCTGTTGCCGATGATCGAGCTGCTGGACTGCCCTTCCTGCGCCCGGATGAAGAACGAGGCCGTGTCAGGCACGTTGCGGATTTCAGTCTCGCTGTAGGTGTAGCGCACCGTGTGCCGCAGATCTTCCATCAGGCTGTAGGTAGCCCGCAGCGAGCCGCCGGTCCGGGCCAGATCGTAGGAAGCCTCGTCCTGATAGTCGGTGGTGACGCGGAACAGGTCGAAGCCCGCCGCCACGTCGCGATCCAGGAAATAGGGCTCGGTGAAGCGCAGGTCGATTTCCTGCCGGCGTGCCGACAGGGTGAAGCCCAGGCTCAGATCCTGACCACGGCCCAGCAGGTTGCGTTCGCGGATACGGATATCGCCCAGCAGCGCATCGCGCGTGGAGACGCCGAACCCGACGCTGAGTTCGCCGGTGGAGCGCTCCTCCACCGCGATCTCGATCTTCGACTTGTCGGGCGATGTTCCTTCCATCGTCTCCAGCGTCACATTGCTGAAGAAGTTCAGGTCGCGCAGACGCTGCTGCGAGCGCCGGATGCGCTGGGTGTTGAAGGCGTCGCCCTCGACCAGCCGCATCTCGCGGCGGATCACCTTGTCCAGCGTCCGGATGTTGCCCTTGATGTTGATCTCTTCGACGAAGACGCGCGGTCCCTCGCGCACGACCAGCGTCAGATCGACCTTGCGATCCTCGGCATGACGGTTGAGGCGCGGCTGGATATCGACGAAGGCATAGCCCAGATTGCCCAGCCGTTCGGTGATCGCATCGATATTGCGCTCGACCTTGCTGGCGTCGTACCAGTCACCTTCCTTCACCGTCAGCTGGGAGTCCAGCACGCTGGAATCCAGGCCCTTCAGCTGCGCGTCGATGCCAACCTTGCCGAAGCGGTAACGCTCGCCCTCCTCCACGGTGAAGGTGACGAAGAACCCCTTCTTATCGGGTGTCAGCTCGGCAATGCCAGAGAGCACACGGAAATCCGCATAGCCGTTGCGCAGATAATAGCGGCGCAGCAATTCGCGGTCGAAGGTCAGACGGTCGGGATCATAGGTATCATCGCCGGTAAAGAAGCGATACCAGGCAGATTCCTTGGTTGAAATGACATCCTGCAGGGCCCGGTCGCTGAACCGCTTGTTACCGATGAAGGAAATGCGGCGCACTTCAGTGCGCTCGCCCTCATTGATCTCGAAAACGAGATCGACACGGTTCTGGTCAAGCTGGATCACCTTCGGCTCGACCGTCGCAGCGAAACGGCCACTGCGCCGATAGACGTCGAGGATGCGCTGCACATCGTTCTGCACCTTGGTGCGCGTATAAACGACACGGGGGCGCAGCTGCACCTCCCTGGTCAGCGCATCATCCTCGATCCGTTTGTTACCCTCGAAGGCAATGCGGTTGATGATCGGGTTCTCGACGATCCGGACGATAAGCTCGTTGCCTTCGCGCCGCAGCGTGACATCCGCGAACAAGCCGGTCGCGAACAGCGTCTTCAGCGACTGATCAAGGGCGATGGCGTTGAACGGATCGCCGGGCTTGATGCTGAGGTAGGAGATGACCGTGCTTGGATCGATGCGCTGGCTGCCCTCGACCCGGATATTGGCGATGTTACCGACGCTCTGCGCCCTCACCGCGGGCGCGGCGAGCGCTCCGAAGAGAAGGATGCAGGCGACCAAGACAGCGTTGAATGAGCCTTTCGACACCGACAAACCCCGATCCTTCACGAGCAACCGACCTAGCTGAACAGCGAGCCAATGAAATCGACGACCCGAAGCTGGACCAGATCATTCCATGTGGCGAACACCATCAAGGCGATCACGAGGGTGAGGCCGACCATCGACGCATACTCCTGTACGCGCTGACCGAGCGGTTTCCCTCGCACCGCCTCAGCGGCGTAGAATAATAGATGCCCGCCGTCAAGGACCGGAATAGGAAAAAGGTTTATAAGACCAAGGTTTATCGACAGGATCGCCATGAACCAGATCAGCGGGACGATGCCGCCCTGGGCCACTTCGCCGGACATCTGGCCGATCCGCAGCGGGCCGCCCAACTCGTCCGCCGAGCGTGAGCCGACGATAATCTGGCCAACGGCCTTCAGTGTGGCGCCGGTCAGGAATACGGTTTCCTTCACAGCCTCCCAGGACGCGACCAGCGGGTTGTGCCGCACGGTCTGCATCTGGTTGCTCTGAATGCCGATCCGGCCGATCTGCCGCTCGTTTCCGAACCGGTCGGTCAGGGTGTGCGGCTCCGGCACCACCGACAGGCTCAGCGGCTGGCCGTCGCGCTCGACCGTAAGCGCGAGGGTCTGGCCAGGCCGGTCCTGCACATAGCGCTGCAGCTCCTCGAACCGGCTGATATCGGTGCCCTCGATGGCGCTGATCCGGTCGCCGGTGCGCAGACCGGCGCGTTCGGCGGCACTGCCGGCGACGATCTGATCGACCACGGCCGGCGTATAGGGTTGCCCCACGATGCTGTAGAGCCCTGCCAGCAGCAGGATGGCAAACAGGAAGTTCACGCCCGGCCCGGCGGCGACGATGGCGGCGCGCTGGCCAAGGCGCTTGTGGTGGAAGGAAACGGCGCGCTCCTCCGGTGTCATGTGCGCCACCGAGGCGTCCGGCGAGCTGGCCGGGTCCGCATCACCGTACATCTTCACATAACCGCCCAGCGGCACGGCGCTGATCTTCCAGCGTGTCCCGCTCTTGGCTGTCCAGCCATAGATTTCCGGCCCGAAACCGATCGAGAACACCTCGACCCGCACATCGTTCCATCGCGCGACCAGAAAGTGCCCCATCTCATGCACGAAGACGAGCACCGACAACACGAGGACGAAGGGCAGGACGTAGTCGACGAAGCCGGAAATCAAATCCATGAAACTACCTAGCAGGCTGCGGAACGCATATTATCGAATGTTATGATCGCCGTTGATCGGGGAGCGATCATTCTATCTGGCCACGCAGCGCTCGACGAGATTGCTGGCACGTTCCCGGCTACGCCGGTCCAGTTCCAGTATCTCGGCCAGGCTGGTCATTCGCCCGCCGTCAATGTCCGAAAGCGTCTCTTCCACGATGTCGGCAATATCGAGGAACCCGATACGGCGGTCGAGAAAATGCTGGACGGCAACCTCATTGGCGGCATTCAGGATAGTAGGGGCGCCTCCCCCGCTTTGCAAGGCAGCGCGAGCCAGTCGCAACGCAGGGAAGCGCTGCGGATCGGGCTGTTCGAAGGTCAGTCGCGACAACGCCGCGAGGTCAAGCCGCGCAGCCGGTGTGGCGATCCGCCGCGGCCAGCCCAGCGCGTAGGCAATCGGCGTTCGCATGTCCGGCGTGCCCAGCTGCGCCAGCACCGAGCCATCAATATAGCTGACCATGGAGTGGATGACCGACTGGGGGTGCACCAGCACATCGATCCGGCTTTCGGGCAGCGCGAACAGGTAATGCGCCTCAATCAGCTCCAGCCCCTTATTCATCATGGTGGCGGAATCGATCGATATCTTGGCGCCCATGTCCCAGTTCGGATGCGCCAACGCCTCGGTGGGCGTCATTTTCCGCATCTGGTCAAGACCGGCTTCGCGGAACGGACCGCCCGACGCCGTCAGGGTGATCCGTTCGATGCCGTCGCGCCGGTCGAAGTCGAAGACCTGATAGATCGCGCTGTGCTCGGAATCGACCGGCAGCAGGGTCGCGCCGCTGCGCTGCGTCTCGGCCATCACCAGATCGCCGGCACAGACCAGACATTCCTTGTTGGCAATCGCCACGATAGCGCCGCGCCGGATCGCCGCCAGCGTCGGCGACAGGCCGGCAGCGCCGACAATGGCGGCCATGACCCAGTCGGCCGGCCGCTCCGCCGCCTCGATCACGGCCTGCGGGCCAACGGCGAACTGAATGCCGGTTCCGGCCAGCCCGGCCTCCAGTTCGTCCTTTCCGGCGGGATCGGCAATCGCGACGAAAGCAGGCCGCAGGGCCAGCGCCTGCTTCAGGAGAAGTGCCACATTGCTGCCGGCGGTCAGGGCCTCAACGGTGAAGGAGTCCTGATCCCGCAGCAGCAGATCGACAGTGCTGCAGCCGACAGAACCCGTGCTGCCCAGCACGGTAACGCGGCGCGGGACCGTGGAAATTTGCGCTTCGTTCATCGCCATTGCAGCACGTTCATCCCCGTCAGCGAAATCAGGAGGGCCAGGGCCGGCAGGGTGAGCAGAAACCCGTCCAGCCGGTCGAACAGCCCGCCATGTCCCGGAATTAGTGTCCCGGAATCCTTTACATCGAAATGACGCTTAACGGCCGATTCGGCAAGGTCCCCGGCCTGTGCGACCACCGCCAGCACCGCCGACAGTGCCGCTACGGCGGCCACAGGCGCCCTGCCCTCACCCAGGAAAGCCAGGGTCGCGGCCAGCGCCCCGATGCCCGCCGCCGCTGTCATGCCGCCCAGCAGGCCGGCCCAGGTCTTCTTGGGGCTGACGGAGGGCAGCAGCTTCGGTCCGCCGATCAGCCGGCCGGAAAAATAGGCGCCGATATCGGTGGCGATTACCAGCGCGACCAGCCACAGCACCGTCTCCGCTCCCTGCGGTTCCTGCGCGCGCAGCCAGATGAGGCACAGCAACGGCAGCCCAAGCACAGGAAGCCCGACGGCATACCACAGGCCGGATCGTTTGCTGCCGTCACGGTCGAGCGCACCCACCAGGGCAAACAACGCGCCCGTCAGCAGGAGCAGATGAAGCAGGGCAATCGGCCAGCCCCCAATCAGCAGGGCAATGACCGGCTGCGGCGCGGCAAAGGCCAGTGCGCGTACCAGCCAGGGATGGCCGCGATAGCCGACCAGCCGCGCCCATTCAACGCCCATCAGGACAGAAATCAGAAGAACCAGGGCCAGCAGCGCATAGCCGCCGAGCCAGACCGCCGCCAGGGCCGGCGGGGCGATCACAGCGGCGGAAAGCGCACGCCGGGGCAGTTCCGAAAAGGAAGAGAATATGCTGCCGGCCACCGGCTCAGCCGACCGCGGTGCCAAAGCGCCGCTCCCGGCGATGGAACTCGCGGATCGCCTCTTCCAGATGCTCACGGCCGAAATCCGGCCAGAGGACATCGAGGAAAACCAGCTCGCTATAGGCGGTCTGCCAGAGCAGGAAATTGCTGATGCGCTTCTCGCCGCTGGTCCGGACCATCAGGTCCGGATCGGGAATACCGGAGGTTTCCAGCGCATCGGCGACCATCCCCTCGTCAATGTCGGCCGGATCGATCTCGCCTGCCGCGGCCTTCGCCGCAAGGGCCCGGGCAGCTTGGGCAATCTCCTGCCGGCCGCCATAGCTGAGCGCAATGGTCAGCACCAGCCCGCCATTGCCAGCGGTCAGCCGTTCCGCATTCTCGATCAGCGCCACAATGTCCGGCGCCAGCCGCGACCGGTCGCCGATCATGCGGAAGCGGACATTGTTGCCATGCAGTTCGGCAATCTCGCGGCGCAGGTAGAAGCGCAGCAGCCCCATCAGATCGTCGATCTCGCCCGCCGACCGCCGCCAGTTCTCGCTGGAGAAGCCGAACAGCGTCAGATAGCCGATCCCCAGCTCGCCAGCCGCACGCACGCTGCGGCGGACTGCCTCCGCCCCCTGCTTGTGGCCCAGGCTGCGCGGCTGGCCACGCGCCATCGCCCAGCGTCCGTTGCCATCCATGATGATGGCGACGTGCACCGGCGGTTCACGATCCTGGGTGTCTTCGAGGACGGCCATAATACGCCAGAACTTAAACCTGCATGATTTCTTTGTCTTTTACCGCCAGCGCCTGATCGACCTCGGCGATGGCGTCGTCGGTCATCTTCTGGATGTCTTTCTCGTACCGGCGATGCTCGTCCTGGCTGATCTCGCTGTCCTTCTCCAGCCGCTTCAGCAGGTCCATGCCGTCGCGCCGCACATTGCGGATCGACACGCGGGCCTGCTCGGCATATTTCGCCGCGACCTTCGTCAGCTCCTGCCGCCGCTCCTCGCTGAGGTCCGGGATCGGCAGGCGGATCACATTGCCTTCGGTCTGCGGATTGAGGCCAAGGCCGGCCTCGCGGATCGCCTTCTCCACCGCCTTGACCATGCTGTTGTCCCAGACCTGGACCGTCAGCATGCGCGGCTCCGGCACGCTGACCGAGGCCACCTGGTTCAGCGCCATCTGCGAGCCATAGGCATCCACGGTCACCGGTTCGACCAGACTGACCGAGGCGCGGCCGGTGCGCAGACCGCCAAATTCCTGCCGCAACACCTCGACAGCACCCTTCATCCGGCGCTGGATGTCCTTCAGATCAGGCTGTGCCACGTTAATCCTCCCACTTTATCGAAACCTGGATCGCCTTCCGGGCACACCGCTCAGTCGGTGATCTTCGTGTAGCGCCCGCGACCGCACAAGACGTCTCTGAACGCCCCGTGCTTGTGAATGGAAAACACCAATATCGGGATTTTGTTCTCACGTGCCAGCGAGATTGCCGAGGCGTCCATGACCTTCAGGTCCTTGGACAGCACGTCGAGATAGCTCAGCGTATCGAAACGCTGCGCATCCTTGTTCTTCAGCGGATCGGAATCATAGACCCCGTCCACCTGCGTCGCCTTCAGCAGCGCATCGCAGCCCATTTCCGTGGCACGCAGCGCGGCTGCCGTGTCGGTGGTGAAGAACGGGTTGCCGGTGCCGGCGGCGAAGATCACGACCCGGCCCTTTTCCATATGCCGGATGGCGCGGCGGCGGATATAGGGCTCGCATACCGCATGGATATGCAGGGCGGACTGGACACGGGTGCTGACGGCGCAGCGTTCCAGCGCGTTCTGCATGGCAAGGCAGTTAATGACCGTCGCCAGCATGCCCATATAGTCAGCGGTCGCGCGCTCCATGCCCGTGGTGGCGCCGGACACACCGCGGAAAATATTGCCGCCGCCGATTACCACGCAGACTTCGACACCCTGTTCGCAGACCGACCGGACTTCCGAGGCGACACGGTTCACCATGTCGGGATCGAGGCCATATTCCCGGTCGCCCATCAGGGCTTCGCCGGAAATCTTCAGCAGCACCCGCCGATAGAGCGGTTTGTCCTCGTCCGTGTTCTGGCTGGGCATCTCTGGCCTTTCCTCAAGCTGGATACGAAGCCGGCAGGCGGTCGAAACTATCGACCTTCCTGCCGTGCGTTACAAGTGCAAGCGCATCCTCCGTGACAGGAGGATGCGCCCACCGCTTCTATCAGCCCGCCTTGGCCGCGGCAGCCACTTCTGCCGCGAAGTCACCCTCTTCCTTCTCGATGCCTTCGCCCAGCGCGAAGCGCAGGAAGCCGGTCACCTTCACCGGCGCGCCGATCTCCTTGGCGGTGTCTTCGACGACCTTGGACACCTTGGTCTTGCCGTCCATCACGAAGATCTGCTCCAGGAAGCAGACTTCCTCGTAGAACTTGCGGATGCGGCCCTCGACCATCTTCTGGATGATGTCGTCCGGGCGGCCGCTGGCCTTCGCCTGATCGATCAGCACGTTGCGCTCGCGCTCCAGCAGGGCCGGGTCGAGGTCGTCAATGCCGAGGGAGGCCGGATTGGTGGCCGCGACATGCATGGCAAGCTGCTTGCCGAGCGCCTGCAGCTTCTCCGCATCGCCAGCAGACTCCATCGCCACCAGTACGGCGATCTTGCCGAGGTTCGGCACCACCTGGTTGTGGATATAGCTGGCGACAACACCCTGCGGCACGGCCAGCGTGGCAGTGCGGCGCAGATTCATGTTCTCGCCGATGGTCGCGATCTGGTGCGCCAGTTCTTCCTCGACGGTGCGGCCGGTGCCCGGATAGGCAGTGGCCTTCAGCGCATCGAGATCGCCATTGGCAGCCAGCGACAGCTCGGCGACCTTCGCGACGAAACCCTGGAAGGTCTCGTTGCGGGCGACGAAGTCGGTCTCGGAATTCACCTCGACGATGGCAGCCTTGGCGCCATCAGCGGCAGCGCCGACCAGACCTTCGGCGGCAACACGGCCGGCCTTCTTCGCGGCGGCGGCAAGGCCCTTCTTGCGCAGCCAGTCAACGGCGGCTTCCAGATCGCCGGCGGTCTCGGTGAGCGCCTTTTTGCAATCCATCATGCCGGCGCCGGTCTTCTCACGAAGCTCCTTGACGAGGGCGGCGGTAATCTCGGCCATGATCTCTTCCTTCCTCTTGAGTTCCCTGCCGACGCGCAGCGGACGCGCGCGTGGCGTCAAAATCCGATGGTCGTAAAAGGAGCGGCGGCACAAGGCCGCCGATCCGTATCCCCTGTCAAAGCCGGCTTAGGCAGAAGCCTGAGCGGTCTCCTCGGCGGCGGCCTCAGCAGCCGGCAGCGCCTCAGCAGGCGCCTCCTCGGAAGCGCCGATATCGGCACCGCTGGCGATCATCTCGGCCTGCAGCCCGTCCAGCACGGAGCTGGAAACCAGCTCGCAATACAGCTCGATGGCGCGCATCGCGTCGTCATTACCCGGGATCGGGAAGGCAATGCCGTCCGGATCGCAGTTGCTGTCCAGAATGGCGATGACCGGGATGCCCAGCTTGTTGGCTTCCTGAATGGCGATCGATTCCTTGTTGGTGTCGATCACGAACAGCACGTCCGGCAGGCCGCCCATCTCGCGGATGCCGCCCAGGGCGCGGTCCAGCTTCTCGCGCTCGCGGGTGAGGTTCAGCAGCTCCTTCTTGGTCAGGCCGTGCGTGTCGCCGGCCAGCTGCTCGTCCAGGTCGCGCAGACGCTTGATCGAGTGGGAAATGGTCTTCCAGTTGGTCAGCATGCCGCCGAGCCAGCGGTGGTTGACGTAGTACTGGCCGGACTTCCCAGCCGCCTCGGCGATCTTCTCGGCCGCCTGGCGCTTGGTGCCGACGAACAGCACGCGGCCGCCCTGAGCGGTAACGTCGCGGATGGCCTGCAGGGCGCGGTGCAGCATCGGCACCGTCTGCTCCAGGTCGATGATGTGCACGCCATTGCGCACGCCGAAGATGAACGGCGCCATCTTCGGGTTCCAGCGGCGGGTGTGATGGCCGAAATGCACGCCGGCTTCAAGCAGCTGGCGCATGGAGAAAGTGGGCAGAGTCATAGCGTTAAGTGTCCTGTCATTTTCCGGTTAATCCTCCGCGGGCGAACGCCAGAAGCATGGGGGTGACCCCATCTCCTGACACCGGAGCGACCGTGACCTATCGGCCTCGGCCGCGAACCCGCGTGCGAGATTGGCCGGTGCTATAGACCCGTAAGGCTTGTTTTGCAAGTGAAAGGAGGATGACCGTGCCTAAATATCGCGCACATCGACGATACCGGGAATGGATTTTATGGCGGCGCGCATGCCGGCATTGATCTGGTAGCTGCCGGGCAGCACCAGCTCCACCTCCTGCTCCTCGATATCGAGCACGAAACGCACCCGCCCCCTGCCCTGTCCCTGGGTCTGGAACAGGGTCTTCAGATGCGGCAGCGGCGCCTCATCCCGCAGGAACACCTTCAGCCCGGTTACTGCGTTTGCCACGGCGCGGTCCAGCGGCTCGACGGCGTTGGCGAGCAGCCGGTAGCTCTCCCCTTCCGCCCTGGCATCGGCCGTGACCAGCAGCGGCTGGCCGCTCTCGATCAGCTCCCGGCTGGTGGCCAGTATTTCCGAGAACAAAGTCACCTCGAACACGCCGCTGCGGTCGGTCAGCGTCACGAAGGCAAAGCGGTTGCCGGATTTCGACATGCGCTCCTGCTTGCTGACCAGATTGCCGGCCAGCTTCACCCGCTTGGAGCCGCCGCTGGCCGACAGCAGCGGCAGCAGGTTCGCGGACTCGATGACCTCGATGCGCTGCAACGAGGTGCCATAGGCATCCAGCGGATGCGCCGACAGATAGAAGCCCAGCGCATCGAACTCGTACTGCAGCTTTTCCAGGATCGGCCAGTCTGGCAGCTCGCGCAGCGGAATGGTCGGCGTCTCGGTCGCGGCGCCGGCAAACAGGCTGACCTGATCGCTGACGCGGTCCTGCGCCGCGGCACTGGCATGGCGCAGCAGCACCTCCAGCCCCTCATAGAGTTTCGCGCGGTTGCGTTCCAGCCCGTCGAAGGCACCGGAGGCCACGAGATTTTCCAGCTGCCGCTTGTTCAGGCTGCGCGGATCGGCGCGCTGCGCGAAGTCCCCCAGGCTCTTGAACGGGCCGGCCTTGCGGCGTTCTTCGATCAGCAGCCCCATGGCCTGCGCGCCGACATTCTTCACCGCCGCCAGGGCGTAGCGGATCGCGCCCTTATCCTCTGGCTTCGCGCGCTCGACCGAGAACACCACCTCCGAGCGGTTGATGTCCGGCGGCAGCAGGGCGATGTCGAGGCGCTGAAGCTCCTGGCGGAACACATTCAGCTTGTCGGTATTGCCCATGTCGAAGGTCATCGAGGCGGCCAGGAACTCGACCGGGTAATTCGCCTTCAGATAGGCCGTCTGATAAGCCACCAGCGCATAGGCCGCCGCGTGGCTCTTGTTGAAGCCATAGCCGGCAAACTTCGCCACCTGGTCGAAGATGTCGGAGGCCTTGTTGGCAGGCACGCCGCGCTCGACCGCGCCATCGACGAACAGCTTGCGCTGGGCGTCCATCTCCTCCTTGATCTTCTTGCCCATCGCGCGGCGCAGCAGGTCGGCGGCGCCGAGGCTGTAGCCGGACAGCACCTGGGCGATCTGCATCACCTGTTCCTGGTAGATCATGATCCCGTAGGTCTCGGTCAGGATCGGCTCCAGGCTGGGATAGAGATAGTCCGGCGCCTCAGTGCCGTGCTTGCGGTTGATGTAGCTGGGGATGTTGTCCATCGGGCCGGGGCGGTACAGCGCCACGACCGCGATGATGTCCTCGAACCGGTCGGGCTGCAGCTTGCGCAGTACATCCCGCATGCCCGAACTTTCAAGCTGGAACACGCCGGTCGCATCGCCGCGGCTCAGCATTTTGAAGGTCTTCTCATCCTCCAGCGGGATCGTCGTCAGGTCGATATCGATACCGCGCTGCCGGATCAGCCGTTCCGCCATCGCCAGGACGGAGAGCGTCTTCAGCCCCAGGAAGTCGAACTTCACCAGCCCGGCCGATTCGACATATTTCATGTTGAACTGCGTGACCGGCATGTCGGAGCGCGGATCGCGGTACAGCGGCACCAGCTCGTCCAGCGGGCGGTCGCCGATGACCACGCCGGCGGCGTGGGTGGAGGCGTGGCGGTACAGCCCTTCCAGCTTCAGCCCCATGGAGATCATCTGGCCGACCGTCGGGTCTTCGTCGCGCTGGCGCTGCAGCTCCGGCTCGCCGGCGATGGCCTCGGCCAGCGTCACCGGATTGGCCGGGTTGTTCGGCACCAGCTTGGTGATGCGGTCCACCTGGCCATAGGGCAGCTGCAACACACGCCCGACATCGCGCAGCACGGCGCGGGCCTGCAGCTTACCGAAGGTGATGATCTGCGCGACCTTGTCGTAGCCGTACTTGTCCTGAACGTAGCGGATGACCTCGTCACGCCGCTCCTGACAGAAATCGATATCGAAGTCCGGCATGGAGACGCGTTCGGGGTTCAGGAACCGCTCGAACAGCAGGTTCCAGCGCAGTGGGTCGAGGTCGGTGATGGTCAGCGCCCAGGCCACGACCGAGCCGGCACCAGAGCCACGGCCCGGCCCCACAGGGATGCCCTTGTCCTTCGCCCATTGGATGAAGTCCGCAACGATCAGGAAATAGCCGGGGAAGCCCATCTGAACGATGACGTTCAGCTCGAACTCCAGCCGCTCGCGATAGGGCTTTGCCGCTTCCTCCCGCGCTGCTTCGTCCATGTCCGGCGTATAGACATGCAACTCCAGCCGGCGCTCAAGCCCCTCCGCTGACTGCACCCGCAGCTCCGCGGCCTCGTCGCGTCCCTCGCCGGTATCGTAGGGCGGCAGGATCGGTGCGACCTTTTCCGGGAAATAGGCGCAGCGCCGGGCGATCTGCACCGTGTTGTCCACCGCCTCCGGCAGGTCGGCGAACAGGGCGCGCATCTCGGCAGCTGACTTGAAGCGGTGCTCGGGCGTCAGCCGGCGGCGCTTTTCCTCGACGACATAGGTGCCTTCGGCGATACACAGCAGCGCGTCATGCGCCTCATACATCGCCGCATTTGCGAAGAAACAGTCATTGGTGGCGACCAGCGGCAAATCCATCGCATAGGCGAGGTCCAGCAGGCTGCCCTCGATGCGGCGCTCGGCATTCAACCCGTGGCGCATCAGCTCGACATAGAGCCGGCCGGGGAACAGCTCTGACAGACGCTTCATCATCGCCGTCGCAGCGTCGCGCTGGCTTTCCAGCAGCAGCCGGCCGACCGGCCCTGCCGGGCCGCCGGTGAAACACAGAAGCCCCGTATTGTGCGCTTCCAGATCGGCAAAGGCGATCTGCGGCAGCTCGCCGGTCGGCGTCTCCAGGAAGGATTTGCTGACCAGCTTCATCAGGTTGCGGTAGCCGGTCTCGTCCTGCACCAGCAGCACCAGCTGATCAGGCGGCGGGCTGGCATGCCCATTGCCGTTGCCGTTCGGCAGGCGCGGGTCAGTCTTCTGCTCACGGCGCAGGTTGATCTGGCAGCCTATAATGGGCTGCACGCCTGCCCCGGTCGCGGCGCCGGCGAATTCCAGTGCACCGAACATGTTTGCGGTGTCGGTGACGGCCACCGCCGGCATCCGGTGCTCCTGGCAGAGCCCCACCAGTTCCTTGATCTTCAGCGCACCTTCCGACAGCGAATAGGCGGAATGGACGCGCAGATGGACAAAATCGGCATGGCTGGACATGGCGCCATGATTCCATGCGGACGCCCGATGGTCAGCGGGAACAGTTTGGCAACATCTGGGTTATCCCCAGATGTTACACACAAGATATTGCTGTTTTAGTGCCATTCCAACATGAGTTGCTGCGGCGGCGGCATGATCGCCAGAGGCTGGCGTGCTACCGGCGGCCTGTAGGGTACCAGCGCCATTTGCTGCGGCTGGTAAGGGACAAGTGCCAGCTGCTGCGGCGCCGGCGGCGGTGCTATGTAAGGGACGATCTGGCCGTTGCCGGGCGGTTGGTATGGCACAAGGGCCATCTGGTGAGGAACTTGTGGTGGCGGCTGATAGGGCACGAGCTGGCCGCCTCCTACCATCGGCGGTGGCTGATAGAGAACGAGCTGACCGGGGATCGCTGGTGGCAGATCGGCCCTCGGCATAGCCATGTGGCCAAATCGGGCGCCGATCCCATAAACAGCACGAAGGGAATTCTCGCTCGTGTTGCCGCCTGAGATGGCACGAAATTCCTCGGCATTTCTGAAGGCAATATGCGGCGGCAAACCTGTACGCGACCTTCCACGCATCATCCGCTTTGCATGCAGCAGCTCATGGGCAAGCACCAAGAATACCGGCGACAGCAGCGGCCGACCATCTTGCGCGTTCAACGCAAAGATATTCGCATCGTCTAGGTTTGGATTGATGGCGACTATCGCTCCGGTTCCTTGTGGTATTCCACCACCCAGTGGAGCCACAGGTCGTCCGGTAACATCCATGTTTGCGAAAGCGTCGTTCCTTGTGCCGATATAGCCATCAATATTGAAACCTTGCGCACCGATGAAAGGAACAGGATCGACGAATGTCATCCCTGGTGAATCACCAGCATGTCCCGCATCTGCCGCCCCGCCGCCGCCAATCACAAACTGCTGCCTTTGCCGAATACGTTCCGTGACCTGCCGCTGTAGCATGTCCATTGCCTGCTCCGTCCGATTGGTCAGAGGAACGATCCGAACAGTTTGCGGACTGTTCAGAAGTTTACGGACGAGCTTCTGCCCTTCTGGTCTCTCCAGCAGCGTCGCGAAGGCACTTAGGACCCGGTCACGAAACCCGACCACCTGAACATTGGCCCCATTGAGAATTAACCGCCCGTAATCGCGATTCTCGATGATGACGCTGCCGACGCCATTCACCAGCTGGGTCCAGAGCAGCTGGGCATCGTTCTGCGGATCGTTGCGCACATAGATGGCGCCGCCGCCCTGAAGAGTCATGGTCTGGCGTTCATGCTCGGCCCTCACCTGGTTCAGCAGGTCAAGGATGGTATCGCGGTCAGGATGCAGCGGGTTGGCGACCAGCCAGTTATAGAGATGGCCGCGCAGGGTGCTCATCAGCTGCAAGCGCTGCGCACCGGTCAACGCACCGATCACCCGGTTATAGCGGTTCACCTGATTGACGATACTCGTCAGTTCCTGAGATTGGCCATGCAGACCGCCGAGACCACCGGGTGCCACGATCTGCCGTTGCAGCACGCGGCCGCGCTGCTGCCCCATGCCAGGTCGGTGCCCGGCGACTGGCCTGTGCGAGAGTGGACGCATGCGCAGCATAATCTTGCTCCCCGATTGCCATCACAGGGTAGCAAGCACTCTTATTAAATGCACGCAATAAGTGTATCTAGCGGCTGTATTCCACAACCAGCCCGTCGCGCATCTCCAGCACCCGGTCCATGCGCGCCGCCAGCTCCAGATTATGGGTGGCGATCAGCGCGCCCAGCCGGACCGCGCGGCAGATGCGCGTCAGATGGCCGAACACATCCTCGGCGGTGTGCGGGTCGAGATTGCCGGTCGGCTCGTCGGCCAGCAGCAGCTTCGGCACATTGGCCATGGCGCGCACGATGGCGACGCGCTGCTGTTCGCCGCCGGATAGCCGCGCCGGACGGTGATCCTCGCGCTCGGCCAGCCCGACCATGGCCAGCAGCTCATGCGCCCGCTCCTCCGCTTCCTTGCGGTTGAGGCCGGCGATCAGCTGCGGCAGCACGACATTTTCCAGCGCAGAGAATTCCGGCAGCAAATGATGGAACTGATAGACGAATCCGATGGAGTGGCGGCGCATCCCGGTGCGCGCATCGTCGCCCATGGTCCCGCAGGAATGGCCGCCGATCAGCACGTCGCCGGCGGTTGGCCGTTCCAGCAATCCGGCGATCTGCAGCAGCGTCGATTTGCCTGCACCGGAAGGGCCGACCAGCGCTACCAGTTCTCCCGGCTGCACGATCAGATCGACGCCGCGCAGCACCTCCAGCGGACGGCCCGCCTGCTCGAAGCGGCGGACGACCCTGCGCAGTTCAAAGGCTGGCGTCTCACTCATAGCGCAGCGCCTCCACCGGGTCCTGCCGCGCCGCGCGCCAGGCCGGATAGATCGTCGCGAGGAAAGACAGGATCAGTGCCATCAGCACGACGGTAATCACCTCGCTGGTATCCACCTTGGCCGGCAGGCGCGAGAGGAAATAGATTTCCGCCGAGAACAGCTCGGTCCCCGTCAGGAACTCGACGCCCTTCCGGATGGTCTCGATGTTCAGGCAGAACAGCAGCCCCAGCACGAAGCCGGCCAGCGTGCCGACCACGCCGATGGAGGCACCGGTCATGAAGAAGATACGCATGATCATGCCCCGGGAGGCGCCCATGGTGCGCAGCACCGCGATGTCGCGGCCCTTGTCCTTCACCAGCATGATCAAGCTGGAAATGATGTTGAAGGCCGCCACCAGGATGATCAGCGTCAGGATCAGGAACATGACATTGCGTTCCACCTGGATCGCGGTGAAGAAGCTGGAATTGGCCTGCTGCCAGTCATAGAGCCGCTTGCCCGGCCCGATGGCGGTCGTGATCGCCTCGCGCAGGCTGCGCACGGCATCCGGATCGTCCAGCAGGATATCGATGCCGGTCACCGCATCGCCCAGCCTGAAGAAGGTCTGCGCGGCCTCCATCGGCATATAGATGAAGCTGTTGTCGTACTCGTACATGCCGACCTCGAACAGCGCGGCCACGGTATAGGATTTCAACCGCGGGATCGAGCCGAAGGCGGTCGGGTTCGATTGCGGGCTGATCAGCGTGATCTGGTTGCCGACGGTCAGGTTCATGCGCTGCGCCATGCGCGTGCCGATCATCACCGCGTCATTGCCCTCGAACGCATCCAGCGAGCCCGCCATGATGGCGTTCGACAGAAGTGCGCGGCGCTGTACATCCTCGCGCCGCATGCCCTTCACCAGCGCGCCGGAGGCCACGCCATTGGCGGTTGCCATCACCTGCCCCTCGACCTGCGGGAAGGCCATCGTCACACCCTCGACCAGCTGAACCTGATCGACCATGCCGGCATAGCCGGGCAGCGGCCCCTGCTGCGCGAAGATCGTCAGATGGCCGTTTACGCCGAGGATGCGGCCCAGCAGCTCCGCCCGGAAGCCATTCATCACCGACATGACGATGATCAAAGTCGCCACGCCGAGCGCGATGCCCAGCAGGGAGAAGCCGGCAATTACCGAGATGAACCCCTCCTGCCGGCGCGCGCGTAGATAGCGGAAGGCGACCATGCGCTCGAAGGCGGAGAAGATCATGCGGACAGCCTCAACCGATCAGCTTCGACAGGGCGGAATCGATGGAGAGTTCCTGCTTTTCGCCAGTGCGGCGGTTCTTGATCTCGACCATGCCGTTCTGCAGGCCGCGCGGGCCGACCACCAGCTGCCAGGGCAGACCGATCAGATCCATGGTGGCGAGCTTCGGCCCCGGTCGCTCGTCGCGGTCGTCATACAGCACCTCAACGCCGGCGGCGTTCAGCTTGGCGTAGAGATCGTCACAGGCACGCGTGCAATCGGCATCGCCGGCCTTCAGATTGACCAGCCCGACCTTGAAGGGCGCCACCGATTCCGGCCAGATGATGCCGGCCTCGTCATGGCTGGCCTCGATGATGCCGCCGACCAGACGCGACACGCCGATGCCGTAGCTGCCCATATGTACCGGCCCGGTGGAGCCGTCGGGCATCTGCACCTCGGCCTTCAGCGGCTCGGAATATTTGCTGGCGAAATAGAAGATATGGCCGACCTCGATGCCGCGCGTCTCGATCAGCTCGGAAGCCGGCACCGGGCAGTCCGCCGGCACATGCTTCTCGTCGGTCGCGGCGTACAGGCTGGTGAACTTGTCCACCACCGGCTGCAGGTCGCCCTCGAAATCCACCTCGATGCCGGAAATGCCGAGGTCCATCCAGCCCTTGTGGCAAAACACCTGGCTCTCCCCGGTCTCCGCCAGGATGATGAATTCATGGCTCATATCGCCGCCGATCGGGCCGGTATCGGCAGCCATCGGGATCGCCTTCAGCCCCAGCCTGTCGAAGGTGCGCAAGTAAGCCACGAACATCTTGTTGTAGGCGCGCTTGGCACCCTCATAATCCACATCGAAGGAATAGGCGTCCTTCATCAGGAATTCGCGCCCGCGCATCACGCCGAAACGCGGCCGCACCTCGTCGCGGAACTTCCACTGGATGTGGTAGAGCATGCGTGGCAGGTCCTTGTAGGACCGCACGGAGGACCGGAAGATTTCGGTGATCTGCTCCTCGTTGGTCGGGCCATACAGCATCTCGCGGTCGTGCCGGTCCTTGATGCGCAGCATCTCCTTGCCATAGCCGTCATAGCGTCCGCTCTGGCGCCACAGATCGGCCGACTGGATGGTCGGCATCAGCATTTCCTGCGCGCCGGCGGCATCCTGCTCCTCGCGCACCACCTGCTCGATCTTCTGCAGTACCTTGAAGCCCATCGGCAGCCAGGAATAGATGCCGGCACTGGCCTGGCGCACCATGCCGGCGCGCAGCATCAGCCGGTGCGAGGCAATCTGCGCCTCGGCGGGCGTTTCCTTCAGGATCGGCAGAAAGTAGGCGGAAAGACGCATGGAATCCCTCTGACAGGCGAATGGCGGCTAGCTAACCGCCGTTTATGGCACGACGGCGGCAGACTTTAGGGAAAGCGCGGGGGGATGTCTATTGGAGCCTCCATTGCCAGGAGGCCATCGCTTTACCTCTCCACCAGAGCCGCCTAATATCCGACTGTACAGCCCAATGAGACTCCGCATGCCCACAACAGACTCGCCTGAAGCGCTGGTGCTCGATCTGGTGGAATGGGTTGCGCTGGCACCGCGCCCCTATGGCGAGGCCATCGAGGCCTGGCGCACATCCTGCCCGCGCCTGACCGTTTGGGAAGATGCCGCCGATCAGGGACTGGTCCGGCGGATAAAAAGTGACACAGGCGAGAATCTGCTGGTAGCGACGGAACAGGGCCTCCTCCTGCTGAAGGCAAAACGCGGCGGCTGGCCAGAACGGTGAACGAGGCGCGGCTCGCCCGATAGGCTGACAGCCGCGCCCGTAGTCAGGCGATTGATCACATTGCCCGGACATTCACCAGGAAGGCATCAACGCGGTCGCGCAGCGCATCGGCCTGGCCGTTCAGGTCCCGCGCGGTGATCAGGAGATCATTGGAGGAGCGCCCTGTATCCTCCGCCGCAAGGGTCACGCCGTTGATGTTGCTGGCAATCTCGCGGGTGGCGGCAGACTGCTCCTCGACCGCGCCGGAGATCGAGCTGGAAATGCCACTCACCTGACCAATGATCTCGCCGATCTGACGAATGGCTGATGCCGTGGCGCCGCTGGAATCCTGGATTTCCTGAATCTGCTGGGCGATTTCGTCGGTTGCCCTGGCGGTCTGGGTGGCGAGGCTCTTCACCTCGGAGGCGACAACGGCAAAGCCCTTGCCGGCTTCCCCTGCCCGCGCCGCCTCGATGGTCGCGTTCAGCGCCAGCAGGTTGGTCTGGGCCGCGATGTCGCTGATGATCTGCGTCACGTCGCCGATCTTCTGCGCCGCATTGACCAGGGCGTTGACCATAGCCTCGGAGCGCCGGGCCTCTTCAACCGCATTGCCGATAACCGTCGATGAGTCGGATATCTGCCGGGAAATCTCCTGCACGGAACTCGCAAGCTCGTCCGCGGCAGCGGCCACCATCGCGGACTGCTGGTTGGATTGTTCGGCGGCAGCGGCCATGGTCTGCGCGGACCCTTCCATGCCGCCGGCGGAATTCGCCAGCTCGGAAACCAGGCTCAGCACCCCGCTCTCGAAGTCAGCGGCAAGCTGCGCGTTCTCCTGCTTCCGGGGGGTCAGGTCCGTCGCAAACTTGACCACCTTGAAGGGGCGCCCATAGGCATCAAGGATCGGGTTGTAGCTGGCTTCCAGCCAGATATCCTTACCGCCCTTGCCGAGACGCTTGAACTGCCCGGCGACATATTCACCGCGCCCAAGCTTGGCCCAGAAGGCACGGTAATCGGCGCTTTCGCGCACACCCGATTCAGCGAACATGGAATGGTGCTTGCCGGCAACCTCTTCGAGCCGGTAGCCCATCACCTTCAGGAAATTCTCGTTGGCGGTGATGATCGTGCCATCCAGCTCGAACTCGATGACCGCCTGGGAGCGGTTCAGCGCTTCCAGCTTTCCCGTCATTTCCGCCTGCGCCATCTTCTGGGCAGTGATGTCCGTGGCGTACTTCACCACCTTGTAAACTTTCCCGCGCCCGTCCGTCAGAGGGTTGTAGCTGGCCTCCAGCCAGATTTCCTTGCCGCCCTTGGTTAGGCGCCTGAATTGCCCGGTAGAAAACTCACCGCGCGCCAGCGCCGGCCAGAATCCCTTATAGTTTGCGCTGTCGCGATCCGCGCGCTCCAGAAACATCGAATGATGCTTGCCCTGGATTTCCTTCAGGCCATAGCCCATGGCCTTCAGGAAATTCTGGTTCGCCGTGATGATGGTACCGTCGGGCGCAAACTCGATGACGGCCTGGGACTTGTCGAGCGCAGCACATTTTGCGCGCGCGTCGGACGCGCCGCTGGAGAGGAACATTCTGGAACTCCGGAAAATCGAACAGGAGGGGGTAGAAAAATAGGATTACTGTTAGAAGTACGCAGAAGCTCTCCCGTTGGATCACAGCCAGCCGCGTTTTCTGAAGAACCACAGCATGCCGACCGTCAAGCCAAGCATGACGATCATCACGGCGGGATAGCCATAGGCCCAGCCCAGCTCCGGCATGTTCAGCCAGCCGGCCGCCGGATCGAAATTCATGCCATAGACGCCGACGATGAAGGTCAGCGGCATGAAGATGACGGAAATCACCGCCAGCACGCGGATGATGTCGTTCAGCCGGTTGCTGGTCGCCAGCATCAGCGCGTTCTGCAGTTCGGTCACCACCTCGCGATAGGTTTCCAGCAAATCCATCAGCTGCACGGTGTGGTCGTAGCTGTCGCGCAGATAGGGCAATGTCTTCTTGCCGATACCCATTTCCTTGTCGCCGCGCAGCAGCAGGTTCAGCACCTCCCGCTCCGGCCATTGCTGGCGGCGCAGCAACAGGAGATGGCGCTTCATCCGCAGCAGGCGCCGGTTGGCGTCGGCAGGCGGGTCCTCCAGCAGGTCGGTCTCCAGATCCTCGATCTCCGAACCCATGCGCTCCAGCAGCGGGAATTTGTGATCGACGATCAGGTCGATCAGCGCATAGAGCAGGTAATCCGGCCCGAGCTGGCGCAGCCGCCCGCCCCTTGTCAGCCGCTCGCGCACTGGCAGGAACAGCCCGTCATCCCCGGCATCGATGCTGATAACCAGATTGCCCTTCAGGAACAGGCTGGTCTGGTACAGCCGCAGGTCGACGCCGGAATAATCAACGTGGGTCATCACGACGAACAGATGCTCGTCATAGAGTTCCACCTTGGGGCGCTGGCCGCCATTCAGCACATCCTCCAGCGCCAGCGGGTGCAGGCCAAGGCTGTCCTGCAGCCGGCGCGCCAGATCGGCATCCGGTGTGCCGGATATGTGCAGCCAGAAGATCGCCCGGTTTGCGTGCTTGCTTGCCGGCGCTTCCGCTTCCGGCACGCGGGCCGCCGCCTCGGCGGCCTGCGCCAGCCAGGCCCGGCAATCCTCCGGCGTCACATGGACGGCTTCCTCAACCTTGCTGGAATCGAAGCGCGTGAGGGTCAGCACCGCCTCGCCCGCCGGCTGGTCTGCCGGCGCGATCAGCGCACCCGGCGATGTTCCGGGAATCTGGTAGCTGGACCCGTAAAGCAGCGCCATGGACTCGTTCCTCCGCTTGCCTCCGTACGCGCAATGCGGAACGGTAACGGCTGCCGGCGGTTCACCGCAACCGCCTTGGCCCCATCGAAACAGGAGGCTCCATGCTGAACGCCATCACCGCCCTGCTGCTGTTCCAGCTGATCGGCGAAACCATCGCCCGGCTGGCGGGTCTTCCCCTGCCCGGCCCCGTGATCGGCATGGCGCTGCTGTTCCTGGCGCTGACCCTGCGCGGCGACCTGCCGGACAACCTGCGCACGACGGCAAGCGGATTGCTGCAGCACCTGTCATTGCTGTTCGTGCCGGCGGGCGTCGGCGTGGTGCTGTATCTGTCGCTGATTGCCGATCAGTGGGCCGCGATCAGCGTGTCCCTGCTGGTATCCACAGTGGCCACCATCGCGGTCAGCGCGCTGGTGATGCTGGGGTTCGAACGGCTGAGCGGCCGCCGCAACAAGCCGGAGGGCGGGCAATGAATGCCGATCTCCGCGAAATCTGGGTCTATCTCTCGACGACCCCGCTGCTTGGCCTCACGCTGACGCTGATCGCCTATCAGGCCGGTTATTTCGTCTATACGCGGCTGAAGCTATTTCCGCTGGCCAACCCGGTGCTGATCGCCGTGATCCTGCTGGTGGCACTGCTCTGGGTCACTGGGACGCCCTACCAGACCTATTTTGACGGTGCGCAGTTCGTGCACTTCCTGCTGGGGCCGGCGACCGTGGCGCTGGCGATCCCGCTCTACATTCATTTCCAGGCGGTAAAACGGTCGGCGCTCGCCATTATCGCGACCGTCATCGTCGGATCGGCGACCGCGGCGGCAACGACCGTGGGCGTGGCCTGGGCAATGGGCGCCACGCGGGAGACGCTGCTGTCCATTGCGCCTAAATCCGTCACCATGCCGATTGCCATGGGCATCTCGGAAAAGCTGGGCGGCCTGCCCTCGCTGACCGCCGTGCTGGTGCTGCTGACCGGCATTGCCGGAGCAATGCTGACGACCTGGACGCTGAACCTGCTGGGAATCCGGGACTGGCGGGCACGAGGGCTGGCAACCGGAATCGCCGCGCATGGCATCGGCACGGCACGGGCACTTCAGGTAAACGAGGTCGCGGGGGCGTTCGCGAGCCTCGGCATGGGTCTGAACGCACTGGCACCGGCTGTACTTTTGCCGTTACTGGCGGCGTTGTTCCTTTAGGTCAGCCGGTACCGAGCAGCGAGGAGCGGCCGCGGAAATCCAGCATGTCCGCCCAGTAGCGCTCCAGCACCCGGTAGGCCTCGCTGGCCGATTCCAGTGCCTTGGTGCTGCTGATCCCCTTCTCCAGATCTTTAGCGTGACGTTCGAACATGGCGGCGATGTTCTTGCACAGCGCCAGCCCCTTGTCCGACAGGCGGACCCGGATCGAGCGCCGGTCATGCGGCGACCGCTCCTGGATCAGATAGCCGTTCTCGACCATCTTCCGAACGTTGTAGGAGACGTTCGAACCGAGGTAATAGCCACGGTTGGTCAACTCGCCGACGGTCAGCTCGTCACTGCCGATATTGAAGAGAATCAGCGCCTGAACGTTATTAATATCCTCGATGCCGTTGCGGTCCAGCTCGGTCTTTACGACTTCAAGGAATTGGCGATGCAGCCGTTCGATTAGCTTAATCGCCTCCAGATACGAATCTTTCACAGTATGCTCGCCCCCAGTTGCATGGCGCTTCTCTTAAGCACGCAGTCTATCGACTTTGCTTTCTTTTCCTTCGCTTAACATACGCCATGTCGTCAACACAATTCGCTTTCACTATGCGCCGCGAAGCATATTGATGATCGCGGAAAAATCCTGCCGATCCTTTCCCTGGGCGCAAAACAGATTGTAAAGCTGGGCCGCCTCCGCGCCTAGAGGCGTCGAGGCTCCCGACTCCGCGGCAGCCTCCTGTGCCAGCTTCAGATCCTTCAACATCATCGCTGCCGTGAAGCCCGGCTGGTAGCCGCGATTCGCCGGCGAGGTTGGAACCGGACCCGGAACCGGGCAATAGCTGGTCAGCGACCAGCACTGTCCGGAGGATTTAGACGATATGTCGAACAGCCTTTGATGGTCGAGTCCGAGCTTTTCCGCAAGCGCAAAAGCCTCGGACACGCCGATCATCGAAATGCCGAGTATCATATTATTGCATATCTTGGCTGCCTGGCCATTACCGGCACCGCCGGCATGTACGACAGTTTTCCCCATCGCTTGGAGGATCGGCCCGGCCCGCTCGAAGGCCGTGTCGCTGCCGCCAACCATGAATGTCAGCGTGCCGGCCTCGGCTCCACCGGTCCCACCGGAGACCGGCGCGTCCAGCATGTCCATCCCGGCTTCCTGTGCAGCCGACGCAACCACGCGGGCGCTGGCCACATCAATGGTCGAGCTGTCGATCAGCAGGGCGCCGCGCGGCACGGCACCAAGGATGCCGCCCTCATTCTGATAGACCGCGCGGACATGGGCACCGGCCGGCAGCATGGTGACGACCGCCTCCGCTGCCTGCACGGCCTCAGCAAGGCTTGCCGCCGGACGGATACCGGCCTTTGCCGCCCGATCCAGATTATCGGCGGCAAGGTCATATCCGGTCACCTCGAAGCCGGCCTTCACCAGATTGGCGGCCATCGGCCCGCCCATATTGCCCAGCCCGACAAACCCGATCTTTTTCATCGCATCCTCCCGTCCGCCGTTCTTCGTGGCCTGTTTGGCCGATGGCGTTATTGCCAGCGTTCAGTCAAACCGCAGATCGCCGCCCTCCGGCGCCGCGAAATGTCCTTCGACCAGCTCCTGCGTAACGTCCTGCAGCCGTGCCGGTTGCCATTTCGGCGCATGATCCTTGTCCACCAGGACGGCGCGGATACCCTCGAAGAAATCATGGCCGCGCATGCAGGCCTGGGTCATGCGGTATTCCATTGCCAGCGCCGCCTCGATGCTAAGGCCGCGCCCCCGGCGCAGCTGTTCCAGGCTCACGCACATCGAGGTGGGGGAACGATGGGCCAAGGTTTCCAGCGCCTCATGCGCGAAGGCACCGCCCTGCGCTTCCAGCGCTGCCAGAATCGCCGGCACGCTGTCTTTCTGGAAGCAGATGTCGATAATGGCACGGTTCGCCGCCAGTTTCGGCTGGCCGGCAGCATCGGCGAAAGACTGCACAATCTTGCGCACGACAGCCTTAGCCGTTCCGGCGGACCAGTCAGCCGCACAGAGCGCCGCCTGCATCTCAGGCAGTTTCGCCTGCGGCACGAAATGCGTCGCCATTTCGGTATAGATCGCGTCGGCTGCGTCCAGCCGTGCGCCGGTCAGCGCCAGATAATAGCCGGTCCAGCCGGGGCATTCGTTCAGGAACCAGCTGCCGCCGACATCGGGAAACAGGCCGATGGCGGTCTCCGGCATGGCGATCATGCTGGTCTCGGTAACGATGCGGAAGGCGCCATGGCGCGACAGGCCGACGCCGCCGCCCATGGTGATGCCGTCCAGCAGGGCGATATAGGGCTTGCTGAAATGATGGATGCGGCGGTTCAGCCGGTATTCACTGATGAAGAAGTCCCGCGACAGCGCGCTGGGCTTGCCGCCATTATCCTCGACGATCGACTTCCACACCGCGCGTACATCACCGCCGGCGCAGAAGGCCTTGCCCCCCTCGCCCCGGATCAGCACCGCCTTCACCGCCGGGTCCGTCTCCCAGGCGGCGAGCTGCGGATCGAAGGCGCGGATCATCTCCAGGGTCAGCGCGTTCAGAGCCCTGGGCCGGTTCAGCGAGACAATGCCGACGCCCCCCTCGACCGTGAAGGAAATATCCTGCTGCTGAATGTCCGACGGCTGCGTCATCTTCTGTCCCGACTGTTCATGTCTATTGATTGCTGTTCAGTATCTGGCGGGAAATGATGACCCGCATGATTTCGTTGGTACCTTCGAGGATTTGGTGAACCCGCAGGTCCCGCAGGATGCGCTCGACCGGATAATCCCGAATATATCCATAGCCACCATGAATCTGCAGCGCCTCGTTGCAGACGGCGAACCCGGCATCGGTGGCAAACCTTTTGGCCATGGCCGCGTGCAGCGTGGCTTCCGGATCGCCGCGATCCAGCGAGGAGGCCGCGCGATGCACCATCAGACGCGCGGCATCCAGTTCCGTCGCCATGTCAGCCAGCTTGAACTGCAGCACCTGGAACTCGCCCAGCTTGCGGCCGAACTGGGTGCGCACCTGCATGTGCTCGCGCGCTGCCTGCAGCGCCGCACGGGCACCGCCCAGCGAGCAGGCACCGATATTGATTCGTCCGCCATCCAGCCCCTTCATGGCGATATTGAACCCCTCGCCTTCCGCGCCCAGCCGGTTGGCGGCCGGCACACGGCATTCCTCGAAGATCACGGCGCGGGTCGGCTGGCTATTCCAGCCCATCTTGCGTTCCTTCTGGCCGAAGGACAGGCCGGGCGTCCCCTTCTCGACCACGAGGCAGGAAATGCCCTTCGGCCCGGCCTCGCCGGTGCGGACCATCACGACATAGATGTCGCTGTCGCCGCCGCCCGAAATGAAGGCCTTGGAACCATTCAGCACATAATGATCGCCATCGAGGACCGCGCGGGTCTTCAGCGAGGCGGCATCCGATCCCGCCCCCGGCTCCGTCAGGCAATAGCTGGCGAAATGCTCCATCGTCAGGAGTTTTGGCAGGAAGCGCGCCCGCTGCGCATCGTTGCCGAAGCGGTCGATCATCCAGGACGCCATATTGTGGATCGAGATATAGGCCGCCGTGGAAACGCAGCCCGTGGCCAGTTCCTCGAAGATCAGCGCGGCATCAAGCCGGCCAAGGCCGCTGCCGCCATGGTCCTCGCCGCAATAGATGCCGGCGAAACCGAGACTCGCCGCCTCGCGCAGGCAATTGACAGGAAATATCTGCTGTTCGTCCCATTCCGCCGCCGATGGGGCCATCCGCTCCAGGGCGAATTGCCGCGCCGTCTCCTGGATGAGGCGCTGATCGTCATCGAGCAGAAAATTCATGGGCGGACGCCCCCCAGATGCTTTTGGGCGCTCTTCGGGCGCTTTTCGCCGGATCATACGGGCGCGTGACTGGCTGTCAATCCGGCGCCATGCCGCTCAGATCAGCCGCAAGGCGTAGAGCGCCCGTCCGATCAGCAGGAAGGGCTGATCGACGCTGAGGTCGATGTCGTAACCCTCATAGGTCGGATTATCGCTGCGCACGCGCAATCGGCGCCCGGGCAGCCATTGCAGCCGTTTCATCAGGACGCGGCCTTCCAGGCAAAAGACGAAGACGTCGTCGGCCGGACGGGCACCATCCTCGCTGCGGTCGATCAGGACCGGCGTGTTGGCGGGGATTGTCGGTTCCATGCTGTCGCCGCGCATCACATGGATCGCCAGCTGCGATGCCTGCAGGCCCGGCAGTTCGGGCATATGCTTCATGTCGAGGTAGATCAGCGCCGGCTCACCCTCCGGCGCATTTCCGCTTGGCTTTGCATCCCCCACCTGCTCGCCGGTTGGCTGCAAGGCGCAATCGAGGCCGGCAGGGCTCACCCCGATCAGCGGCACCGGCACAAGGCCTTCATGTCCCGCTTTCGTCCGTGCCCTACCATCAACAGCAAGAGGGTCGTTCGCGCCGGCGAGCATCTCCCCCTCGCCGGTAGCAAGCCACTCCAGGCGCACGTTTCCGGCCCGTGCCAGCGCAATAAGCCGCTGGCGCGAGGGGTCGGACACCCCACGCACATATTTCCGGACGACCTGATGCGACAGGTCCGCCCGCTTTGCCAATTCCATGATGCCGCCAACATTCTGTGCCAGCATCATGACCCGTTCGGAGAACCCTTCGGTCCTGCTTCGACCATCGTTTGACAATGGTCGTAACGATGGGCTTTCTGCGTCATCCATTGGATCGAAGCTCATAGCCACTTCTTTAGCTTGTTACCATTTGCACTAAAGTCAAAAAATTTCACGCAACTTTTGCCGTCGACTTCTCCATTCGGAATTGACGTCAGAATTGCATTGCACGTATGTTTACCTCCCTTGCTCTATATGGATAGAATCTCGCAATAATACTAAAAAGGGTTGCTGAACATGCCACGAACAGGTTGGCACCCGGCAGACATCACGGCTGCCGTAAGAAAGAAGGGAATGACCTTAACGGCACTTGCCCTCTCCCACGGGCTCAGCGAATCGGCCTGCCGGAAAGCCTTACTGACCAAGTACGCAAAGGCCGAAATCGCCATAAGCCGGTTCATCGACGTTCCACTCCATGAGCTCTGGCCCGAACGTTGGACACCCGATGGTTCTCGTATCCGGCGCCAGCGCAATCAGGCCTAGAATATTCCCGTTCGTTACCGAATGGCACCTCAAAACTTATGAAGAGTAGATTTTACTATTTTATTCAAGACGACCAAAACTATCTACTTTGATTGCCACGCACATCAGTGATCGTCTATGTTAATCGCAGATTAGCAAAATAATGGCTGGACAATCATTTTTAGTGTAACTAACATCTACAAAAGCACTACTTTTAGATAACAAACAAAGAAAAACGGCACGTTTGGCGCGATAGATGGGTATTTTATCCAACGACATCGACCCCAGATTGCAGACGCTCTACGACCATTGGCTGCAGGTACGGAAGGGTGCGCTCATCCCGAACCGCCGGGATATCGATCCGGTTGCCATATGGACTGTCCTGCCTTTTGTGTGGATGTGCGATTACATCGCCGAGAGCGGCCGCTTTCGTTTCCGACTCGCCGGTGAGGAAATGAACATGTTCCACCATCGGAACCTGGTCGGCACCTATCTGGACGAAACTTTCCCGGAAGTGCAGCAGGACCATGTGATCGCCAAATACCGCCGTGCCATTGAAACACCGGCCATTCTGTACGTGCGCGGCGCCATCCATGCGAAGACCCACCCCTATCTGCGTGGCGAGCGCCTGCTGCTGCCCTTGCTGGATCAGAGCGAAGCCCCCACCATCATTGTCGGCGCCACCGTGTCTCACATGGGGGCTGGAACGGGCGTGAGGACCGGCGCAACCGGCCAGAAGCTTGATACGCCGCCCACCTGCGAGACAATCGAGTTCCCGCTCTCTCCATAACAAGTCCCGCGCCTACCGCCGCCAGGGCTTTCTTGCGCCGTTCCGTCGCCAGCCGCTATAGTTCGGCAGAAGCGCTGGAATGCGCTGAGAATAATGGATAGCCGGGAAGCAGCTCAATGAACGGACCATTCGCGCGGGGCAGCCAGTCCATTCCAGCCAGCACGCCAGCCGACACGGGCGCACCGTCCTCTGCCGGTTCCGCCGTGGCGCCGGCGTTCCCGCAGGTACGGATGCGCCGCAACCGGCAGAGCGACTGGTCGCGCCGGATGGTGCGCGAAAACACGCTGACGGTCGATGACCTGATATGGCCGGTCTTTGTGATGGGCGGTCGCGGCGCCAGCGAGCCGGTTGTCTCCATGCCAGGTGTTATGCGCCATAGCGTGGACCGGCTGGCCGAGGCCGTGCGCGAGGCCCAGGCGCTGGGCATTCCGGCCATAGCACTGTTCCCGCAGATCGATCCGGCGCTGAAGAATATCTCCGGCACAGAGGCCACCAATCCGGACAATCTGGTCTGCCAGGCGATCAAGGCGATCAAGGATGCGGTTCCCGATATCGGCGTGCTGTGCGATGTGGCGCTGGACCCCTTCACCGATCACGGCCATGACGGCGTATTGCAGGATGACCGCATCCTGAACGACGAGACGGTGGAAATCCTGTGCGGCCAGGCGCTGGTCCAGGCCGAGGCCGGCTGCGACATCATCGCGCCGTCGGACATGATGGATGGGCGGATCGGTGCGATCCGCCGCGCCCTTGATGCTGCCGGCCGCCAGGACATCCAGATCATGGCCTATGCGGCGAAATACGCCTCCGCCTTCTATGGTCCGTTCCGCGATGCCGTCGGCTCCGCCAAGACCCTGGGCAAGGCCAGCAAGTCTACCTACCAGATGGACCCCGCGAATACCGATGAAGCGCTCCGCGAAGTTGTGCTCGACATTGCCGAGGGCGCGGACATGGTCATGGTGAAGCCGGGCATGCCCTATCTCGACATCGTGCAGCGCGTGAAGAGCAGCTTTGCCGTGCCGACCTTCGCCTATCAGGTCAGCGGCGAATACGCGATGCTGAAGGGCGCCATCCAGAATGGCTGGCTCGACAATGACCGCATCGTTCTGGAAAGCCTGATGGCCTTCAAACGTGCCGGTGCCGATGGCGTGCTGACCTATTTCGCGGTCGAGGCGGCGAAACTGCTCAACCGCTGAGGCTTTCTTCGAAAAACTGCAGGAGACACCGGTCGTGCCAGGCGACCGGCGAGGCGTCGTGAAAGCCTACATGACCTCCGCTGGGCGCAAGCAGGCAGGTCAGCCGGTCATTTCCGGCCTGCATGGCCTTGCGGTAAGACAAAGCTGGTATCCAGGGATCGTCTTCGGCATGGATCAGCAGCGTCGGCACCTCAATGGCCGGCAGGAAATGTAATGCGCTGCATTTGGCATAATAATCGGCGGCACCGGCGAAACCGTTTCTCGGCGCGACATGCCGGTCATCAAATTCCAGCACGGTCGCCACGGACTGCACGGCCTGCCATTCAGCCGTTGAGAGGGCGTCAGGCGGCCCGGCCAGCGTCTCCTCCTTCATCCGCGCCAGCAGCCAGCGGTGATAGAGCCAGTTGCGGCGGTCGAGGAACCGGCGCGAGGATACGGCAAGTTCGATGGGCGCCGATACCGACCCCGCCGCCAGCACCGGAAAGTCCCGGCCCTGTTCGGCCAGGAATTTCAGCAGCATATTCCCGCCCAGCGAATAGCCGACGAGGAGCAGCCCGTTCACGGCAAGCTCCGGCGGCAGTTCCAGCAAGGCATCCCCAAGGTCGGCACTGCGCCCGGCATGATACTGGAACCGGCAGAGCGGCCGGGACGGGCCGGCACCGCGCAGGCTGAGCCGAAGCACCGGATAGCCCGCCGCCAGGAAGACCGAGGCACTGCGCAGCATGTACAGACTGTCCTGACAGCCCGTCAGCCCATGGATCAGCACCACAAGAGGACGCTGCGACATCCCCTGTTCTGGGTATTGCAGCGCCGCGGCCAGCACGTCGCCGCTGCTGTCACGCATCGGGAGCTTTAGCTCTCGAACAGGATAGGCACTCAGATCCGGCGCGCGGCCGACCAGCAGGTTGCGCACCGTCTGCAGGTCACCGCCCCACCAGGGTGCGCGGCGTCGGAAGGGCGGAAAGCCCGCCGGATAGTGTGAGGGAGCACTAACCGTTCTGCCTGCCATCGGCTGCCGCTTCGGCCTCGGCGCGGGCCCGCGCCGCTTCCTCTTCCGCCTTGTCGCGTTCGACCCAGGAATGCAGCCAGTCGCGGACAATGGCGATCTGGTCATCCACCATCAGCGAGGGCGCGTGGCCGCACCCGGGAATCTCCACCAGTTTCGCCTTCGGGCCTCGTCGCGTCATTTCCTGGGCAGTTTCGCGCAGCAAGACGTCCGATGTCTCGCCGCGCAAGACCAGGACAGGGCATTCGATCTTGTCCCAGATCGCCCACATATCGATGTCCTGCAGCGGGTTCTTGCGGAATGCGTCGCCGATGGCCGGGTCGAGATGCAGCGTATAGGTGTGATTGGGTTGCCGTTCGACACTGTGGAGCACCATGGCGCTCCACTCCGAATCGCTGAGATCGCCATAGCTGGCATAGATCTTCCGGAAATGTTCGTCCACTGCCTGCAGATTCGGAAACACCAGCTCCTCGCCGACATATTGCCCGATGCGCTCCAGCGCCTGCTTCGGGATGAAGGGGCCGACATCGTTCAGCACCAGCCGGCGGATCGGCGAGTCTTCCTCCGCCGCCAGCAGCATGCCGATCAGCCCGCCCATCGAGGTGCCAATCCAGTCGACGGCGCCAAGCCCGCGATAGGCCAGCAAATCCTTCGCATGCTTCAGATAGGTGCCGTAATGGTAATCTTCCTTCTGAGACAGCCAGCCGCTGCGGCCCCGGCCGGCCACATCCGGGCAGATCACCCGATAGTCGCCGAGCAGCGCCTGGGCCAGCTGGTCGAAATCCCGTCCCTGGCGCGTCAGGCCATGGGCGCAGATGGCCACCCTTTCCATGCGGCGTTCGCCCCATTCCGTGAAGCCGAGCCAGACGGTTTCCCCCGTCGCCGTGCTTGCGAAACTTCCCTGGCTGGGTTTCATGGGTGTCTCCCTCGGTTTCGCAGCGATGCGAAGGTCTGGCCGGTAGGCTCAGTCTAATGATGTTTTTATATCAATACCATATCGCAACAACAGCGGGATTACCGGGTTACCAGAACCCCGGATTCACCGAGCTTGATTGCATACGCTGTAACGCCAGAAAGGCAAAAGCAGTTGCAGATTTCCTCAACTCGTTTAACTAAATGATGCGTGCCGATGGTGTGCCAAGCGCCATGAGAGAACCGCAGGATATGTGGCAAGGCGCCCATCGGATATTGAAAGTTGGCTTTAGGGAGGCCCCAATGAAGCTCAATCTAATGCGTTTTAGCGCCATCGCCGTGGCGGCTGCGCTGTTTGTTCCGGCAGCGGCCGACGCGCAGGACAAGGCCGGCTGGCCAAGCTCGATCAAGGTCGGCACCGCCTCGCAGGGCGGCACCTACTTCGTCTATGGCGCTGGCTGGGCGAACCTCGTCCAGGAAAAGCTGGGCATCAACACCAGCTCGGAAGTGACCGGCGGCCCGGTGCAGAACATGGCGCTGGTGAATTCCGGCGGCGTGCAGTTCGCCATGACCACCATGGGTCCGGGCTATGATGGCTGGGTCGGCAAGAGCCCGATCGCGCCGGGCGTCGAGATGAAGAATGTCCGCGCCACCTTCCCGATGTACATGACCCCGTTCCAGATCGTCGCGCTCGAAAAGTCCGGCGTGAAGGGCATCAAGGACCTTGAGGGCAAGACCGTCGGTGTCGGCCCGCGCGGCGGTACGCCGGGCACCTACTTCCCGCTCTGGTTCAAGGAGCTGGGCGTGAATGTGAAGCCGCAGTTCGGCGGCGCGAACGACCTCGCCGGCCAGGTGCAGGACGGTCTGATCGACGGCTTCGCCTTTGGCGCCGGCCTGCCGATTGCCGCCTTCGCGCAGATCGAGGCCCAGGTCCCGGTCAGCCTGTTCGCCTTCACCAAGGACGAGCAGAAGAAGATCCTCGACGCTTTCCCGTCCGTGTCCGCCTTCACCATTCCGGCCAACACCTACAAGAGCCAGAAGGAAGAGCAGCACACGGTCGCCATGTGGAACTTCGGCATCGCCCACAAGGACATGCCGGAAAGTCTGGTCTATGAGGTCATGAAGGTCGTCCTCGACAACAATGACCGCATGATGCAGATCCACAAGTCGGCGGCGGATACCAAGCCGGAGAACTACGTGAATAACAGCTTCATGTGGTTCCACCCGGGTGCGATCCGCTACTACAAGGAAAAGAACCTGCCGGTGGACAAGAAGCTGCTGCCGCCGGAATACAAGGGCTAAGTATAAGGGCTGATGGCCCAGCCTGTATAAAGGCGTATGATACGGCTCCTCCTCGCCAGTCCGAGGGGGAGCCGTTATTTTATAGAAGGCACGCGGCGGCTAGGGAGGCTGCGGACGCGTGGCTTAATAAACGAACAAGAGTGCGGGGAAGATGCAGGACCAAAAGAATTCGGAAGTTCTGGTGCAGGCTGCGGACGAGCCGCCCCCCAGTAACGAACGGAAGCTGGAAGGCTGGCAGAAACTGCTGCTCGCCGTTCTGTGCATCGGCTATGCGACATTCCATCTGATGGTGCTGAACGTCTTTCCGATTGAGACGTGGAGCTTCCGGATCATGCACATCGCCGGGGCCCTGGCCATCGGCTATCTGCTGGTCGCCGCCTGGACCACGGACGGGCTTGACGGCAATGGCACCTGGATCAGGCCCATCGAATACCCGCCCCTGCTGATCGCGCTTGGTCTTGGCGGCTACAGTTTCTTCTGTGTCGTCTATGCCTTCGTCGCCGCCGACGAGATGATGCCAGATCCCTGGATCTTCGGCACCTCCGGCTGGCCGCTGGTGCTGTCCACCGTCGTCGCCATTGGCGCCGGCTGGCTGTTCAAGCCGCGCGACCATCGCATCGGCTGGTATGACTGGATTCTGGCGATCAACAGCCTGTCGGTTGCCGGCTACCTGCTATTCAACCTGGCGGCGCTGCAGTTCCGCGCCGGTGTCATGCCGATTCCCAGCGACATGCTGTTCTCGATTGCCGGCGTGCTGCTGATCCTGGAGCTGACCCGCCGGGTCGCCGGCATGGCGCTGCTGGTGATTGCCGGCCTGTTCATTGTTTACACTTTCGCCGGCCCCTACCTGCCGGGCATCCTGAATCATGACGGCTACCGGATGGACCGCTTCTTCAGCTACATCTATACGGATAGCGGTATTCTGGGGCCGACAACGGCGGTTTCCTCCACCTACATCATCCTGTTCATCGCTTTCGGCGCCTTCCTTCAGATTTCCAAGGTCGGCGACTATTTCGTCAACTTCGCCTTCGCGATTGCTGGTCGTGCCCGTGGCGGTCCCGCCAAGGTGGCGGTGTTTGCCAGCGGCCTGATGGGCATGATCAACGGCACCTCCGCCGGCAATGTGGTGGCGACGGGCTCGCTGACCATTCCGCTGATGAAGCGGGTCGGCTACCGGCCGCAGAGCGCTGGCGCCATCGAGGCGGCAGCCTCCACCGGCGGGCAGATCATGCCGCCGGTCATGGGTGCGGGCGCCTTCATCATGGCGGAGATCACCGGCATCCCCTACACCGAGCTGATCGTCGCCGCGCTGATTCCGGCCTGCCTGTACTTCATGTCCGTGTTCTTCATGGTGGATTTCGAGGCCGCCAAGATGGGCATGCGCGGCATGCGCCAGGACGAGCTGCCGGTACTGTCCAAGCTGATGAAGCAGATCTATCTCTTCCTGCCCATCATCATCCTGATCGGCGCGCTCTATATGGGCTATTCGGTCATCCGGGCCGGTACGCTGGGGCTTGTCAGCGCACTGGTGGTGAGCTGGCTGAGCCCGAACAAGATGGGGCCGATCGGCGTGCTGCGGGCATTGGAAGCGACGACCAAGATGTCGATCCAGCTGATCGCCGTCTGCGCCTGCGCCGGCATCATCGTCGGCGTCATCGGCCTGACCGGCGTCGGCCTGCGCTTCTCATCGCTGCTGCTGGACATTGCCGACAAGAGCCAGCTGATCGCGCTGTTCTTCGCGATGGTGATCTCCATCGTGCTGGGCATGGGCATGCCGACAACGGCGGCCTATGCGGTGGCGGCCTCGGTGGTGGCACCCGGCCTCATCCAGCTCGGCATCCCGCCGCTGGTGGCGCACTTCTTCGTGTTCTACTACGCCGTCATCTCGGCCATCACGCCGCCGGTGGCGCTGGCTGCCTATGCCGGTGGTGCCATTGCCGGTGCCGACCCGATGAAGACCTCGGTCACCGCCTTCAAGCTGGGCCTCGCCGCCTTCATCGTGCCGTACATGTTCTTCTACAGCCACGGGCTGCTGATGGAAGGCGAATGGCATGTGATCCTGCGCAACGCGGCAACCGCCACGGTGGGCGTCTACATGCTGTCCGGCGCGGTGATGAACTGGTTCCACGGTCGTCTGCCGATGCTGATGCGCGTGGTGCTGTTCATCGCGGCCCTGATGCTGATTTCGGGCGGTTTCATCACCGATATCGTCGGCATCGTCATGGGAGCGGTGCTGTTCTTCTGGCAGAAGACGCGGAAACCCTCGGAGAAGGCACCGCTGAAGGCTGACGCGGAAGCCTGACCGGAAAACGAAGACTGACAAAGGGGCGGTACGGGTAAGAGCTTAGGCTTTGCTTGTGCCGCCCCTTCTCTTTTCGCTATAGACCAACGCTAGCAATAAACGATCCCACCGGGTGGATGCCTCCATGAGCGACAATCTGTACGAGCTGTTCGAAAGCCGTTTCCCCGCCGACCGCGCGGAGCTGTTCATCGAAACCGGTGACGGGCGGCGCTACAGCTATGCCGACCTGGAGAGCTGGAGCGGCCGGATTGCCAACCTGCTGGTCAAGCTGGGCGTCACGCCGGGCGATCGCATCGCCGTGCAGGTGGATAAGTCGCCGGAGGCCATCTTCCTCTATCTCGCCTGCCTGCGGGTCGGTGCCGCCTATCTGCCGCTGAATACCGCCTATCAGCAGGCCGAAATCGAATATTTCCTGACCGATGCCGAGCCGCGCGTCGCGGTCTGCCGCCCCGGTACCGAATCATGGATCGGTGACTGCGCGAAGAAAGCCGGCACGCCGCATGTGCTGACGCTGGGCGGTGCGCAGGACGGCACGCTGGTCGAACAGGCGAGAAACCTGTCGCCCGACTTCGCCACTGTCGCGCGCGGGCGCGACGATCTGGCGGCCATCCTCTACACTTCCGGCACCACCGGGCGCTCCAAGGGCGCCATGCTGACGCACTGGAACCTGGCTTCCAACGCGCTGACGCTGCACAAGGTCTGGCATTTCCAGCCCGGCGACGTGCTGCTGCACGCGCTGCCGATCTTCCACACCCACGGGCTGTTCGTCGCCACCAACTGCATCCTGCTGAACGGCAGTTCGATGATCTTCCTGCCGAAGTTCGATGCCGACGAGATCGTGAAGCTGCTGCCCCGCGCCACCGTGATGATGGGCGTGCCGACCTTCTATGTCCGGCTGCTGGCACATGAGGGCTTCACCCGCGACCTGACCAAGCATATGCGGCTGTTCGTCGCCGGTTCTGCGCCGTTGCTGGCCGACACCTTCAACCAGTTCCGCGAGCGCACCGGGCAGGCCATTCTGGAGCGCTATGGCATGACCGAGACCGGCATGCTGACCTCCAATCCCTATGAGGGCGACAGGCTGGCCGGCAGCTGCGGCATGGCCCTGCCCGATGTCGAGGTGCGCATCGCCGACGAGAATGGCACGGCGCTGCCCGTCGGCGAGACCGGCGTGATCGAGGTGCGCGGCCCCAACGTCTTCAAGGGCTACTGGCGCATGCCGGAAAAGACCAAGGCGGAAATCCGCGAGGATGGCTTCTTCATCACCGGCGATGTCGGACGAGTGGATGAACGCGGTTATGTCTGGATTTCCGGCCGCGCCAAGGACCTCATCATCTCCGGCGGCTTCAACGTCTATCCGAAGGAGGTCGAGGAAGAGATCGACCAGCTGGACGGCGTCGAGGAATCCGCTGTCATCGGCGTGCCGCACCCGGATTTCGGCGAGGCCGTGGTCGCCGTGGCGACGGCACGCGCCGGGCAGACGCCGCCCGCGCCGGAGGCTGCCATCGCCCATCTGAAAGGCCGCCTCGCCGGTTACAAGGTGCCGAAGCAGGTATTCTTCGTATCCGAACTGCCGCGCAACAGCATGGGCAAGGTGCAAAAGAACCTACTGCGCGATCAGTACAAGGAGCTGTTTGCAAAATAGCCGGTAACCCGCTGACATTTCTGTTTTTCCTCCCATATCTCCGGGGAACGCGGAGAAGGGAGCAACAGGCATGCGGCGCTGGCTGAAACGAATCGGACTCGCCGCAGGCATCCTGCTCCTGCTGCTGGTTGTCGCCGGAACCGGCTTCTTCTTCTGGCTACGCACTTCGCTGCCACAGCTAGAGGGCAATGCTCCCCTGCCCGGCCTGACCGCCGATGTTTCGGTGATCCGCGACGAACACGGCGTCCCGACCATCCGCGCGGCCAGCGAAGCCGATGCCTACCGCGCGCTCGGCTATGTCCACGCCCAGGACCGGCTGTGGCAGATGGAGCAGATGCGCCGTCTCGGCGCCGGTCGCCTGTCGGAACTGACTGGCGCCGCCACGCTGGAATATGACCGGCTGATGCGCACGCTGGGCCTCTATCGCCTGGCGGAGCGCGGCGTGGAACAGGCGTCGCCTGCTCTGCGGGAGGTGCTGGACGCCTATGCCGAGGGCGTGAACACCTGGCTGGATACCCATAAAGGCGCCTTGCCGCCGGAGTTCGTGCTGCTGCGCCAGCAGCCGGAACCCTGGCGACCTGCCGACAGCCTGGTCTGGGGCAAGCTGATGGCAATGCAGCTGACTGGCAACTGGCACGCCGAGCTGAAGCGCGCCCAGCTCTCCCCGTATTTCACGCCACAGCAGATCGAGCAGCTCTGGCGCACCGTTCCTGAAGCACAGCATGTTCCGGCAGCGATGGCGCCGCTGCCATCCGGCCTCGCAGCGCGCGTGCTGGCGGCCCTGCCCCCGGCACTGACGCCCCGGCGTGCCTCCAACATCTGGGCGCTGGATGGCAACCGCACGGCTAGCGGCAAGCCGCTGCTGGCGAACGATCCGCATCTCGGCCTGACCAACCCGGCGCTGTGGTACCTGGCGCGGATCGAAGTGCCCGGCCTCACCCTGGCCGGCGCCACCGTGCCGGGCGTGCCGATGCATCTGATCGGCCACAATGGAAAAGTCGCCTGGGGCTTCACCACCACCCATGGCGATACGTCGGACATCTTCATCGAGAAGATCGACCCGGCGGATGCCGGCCGATACCTGGCTCCCGAAGGCAGCGTTCCCTTCGAGAGCCGCGAAGAGATCATAAAGCTGCGCGGCGGTGAGGAGGTTACGGTCACGATCCGCGCCAGCCGGCATGGCCCGATCGTCTCCGACACGCATGGCGGCAGCCGGCAGGCGCTCGCCGCCTATGGCAAACCGGAGGAATTTGCCCTCGCCCTCTCCGCCACCCTGCTTGACCCCGATGACCGCACGGCGGAGGCGCTGTTCCGTATGAACCGCGCGGAAAGCGCGGTGGATTTCCGCACGGCGCTGCGCGATTTCCATGCGCCGCAGCAGAACATCGCCTTCGCCGATATCGAGGGTTCCATCGGCATGGTGACCGCCGGCAAGGTACCGGTCCGCCGGTTCGGCGATGGTTTCCTACCAGCCCCCGGCTGGACCGGGGAATATGACTGGGCCAGCTTCCTGCCCTTCGAGGAATTGCCGCAGCATTTCAACCCGCCTTCCGGCCGGGTGATGAATGCCAACAATGATGTCACCGGGCCGGACTATCCGCATTATCTGGGTCGCAGCTTCGACACGCCGCACCGCGCCCGTCGCATTGCCGAACAGCTGGAGAGCGGAAACAAGGCCGATGTGCAGGCGATGACAGCGCTGCAATATGACGCGCTGGATCTCGCCGCGCCGGAACTGCTGGCGGTGATCCTGCCGATGCTGCCGGACGGCCCGGCCCGCCAGCTGCTGTCCGGCTGGGATGGGCAGATGCTGCGAGACCGGCCGGAACCGCTGCTGTATCACGGCTGGCTCCGGCACTTGCCGAAACGGCTGCTGGCGGACGAGTTTGCGCCTAGCGGTCAGGAAGTGCCATGGCTCGCCAATCATCAGCTTGCCGGCATGCTGCGTGGCGATGGCGGCTGGTGCGATGACATCTCGACAGCGGACCGGCAGGAAAGCTGCACCGATATTGCGCGGGCGGCGCTGGACGACGCGATAACGGAACTCTCGGCGGACTATGGGGCGGAGATGATGGCGTGGCGCTGGGGCGATGCGCATCGCGCGCGTTTCTCCGGCATGGTGCTGGGGCGCATTCCGCTGCTGGGCCCGCTGTTCGACGTGGTGGTCGAGACCGATGGCAGCAACACCACGGTCAATCGCGGGACCAGCCGCCTCGACAACGACGATGCCCCCTATCGCCATGTGCATGGGGCCGGCCTGCGCGCGGTATTCGACCTGTCCAGCCTCGACGACTCGCTGTTCATCCAGGCGCCGGGGCAGTCCGCCAATCCCTTCTCTCCGCATTATGACGATCTGGCCGGGGACTGGAGCGTGGGGCGCTATCTGCGCGTCACTGCCCCACAGGGACAAGCCATGCGGGAACTGCGCCTGACACCCGCCCCCTGATCGGACTATGCTGCGCGATCCGATCCCGATACCCATTTCAGGCTAGGCATGACCGTCACGCTGCACGATATCGAACAAGCCGCCGCCCTGCTTGCAGGCAAGCTTGTCCGTACCCCACTGGTCCCGGCGGTTGGCCTCAACGAGGAGCTGGGCCTCGACCTGCATCTGAAGCTGGAGAATCTGCAGCGTGCCGGCTCCTTCAAGTCACGTGGCGCCTTTGTGAAGATGAGCCGCCTGCCGAAGGAAGCCACGCGCAATGGTGTGATCGCCATGTCGGCGGGCAATCATGCGCAGGGCGTTGCCTATGTCGCGCGCGAACTGGGCATCCCCGCGACCATCGTCATGCCGGAGAACACGCCCTTCATGAAGGTCGAGCGGACGCGCCGCTATGGCGCACGGGTCGTTCTCAAGGGCGAGACGCTGAGCGAATCCGCGACCTTTGCCCGTGACCTGGCGGATGCCGAAAAACTGACCTTCGTGCATCCCTATGACGACCCGGACATCGTCGCTGGCCAGGGTACGCTGGCGCTGGAAATGCTCGCCGACAATCCGGGCCTTGATGTCCTCGTGGTCCCGATTGGCGGCGGTGGGCTGATCGCCGGCATTGCGACCGCCGCCAAGGCGCTGAAGCCCGGCATCGAGATCATCGGCGTCGAAGCCGCGCAATATCCCTCCATGTATCAGGCGCTGCACGGCGAGACGCCGACATCGGGCGGACAGACTCTGGCCGAGGGTATTGCCGTGAAGATTCCCGGCGCGCTGCCGCTGGAGATCGTGCGCCAGCATGTGGACGACATCCTGATGGTGGAGGAGAGCGCCATCGAGCGTGCCGTCCAGCTGCTGGTCGAAATCCAGAAGATTGTCGCCGAGGGCGCGGGCGCGGCTGGAATAGCAGCACTGCTGGCCCATCCGGAGCGGTTTCGCGGTCGCCGCGTCGGCGCCGTCATCTGCGGCGGCAACATCGATACGCGGATGCTGTCTTCCGTGCTGCTGCGCGGTCTCGCCCGCGACGGCAAGCTGGTGCGCATCCGCAGCGAGATCAGCGACAGCCCCGGCACCCTGGCAAAAATTGCCGGACTGATCGGGGACAGCGGCGGCAATATCGTCGAAATCTACCACCAGCGCCTGTTCTACAATGTGCCGGTGAAGCTGGCCGAGCTGGATGCCGTCATCGAGACGCGCACCTCAGATCATGTGCGCGAGATCGTGGAAAGGCTTAATAAGGCTGGCTTTCCGACACGGCTTCTGGGCGGTGCCACGCCAGAAGAATGAGGTTAATACCGTATATGGCATAACCCTTGCTTCGTCGTTTATTATCGGTGCGCGCAAGTACCGCGCCACGCTTTTTCGCGAGGATAAGACGTCGATCGTTTCTTGTGATAAAAGAATATTAACGAAGACTCCTTATCAAGGCGCGGACAGAGCGGGCGGCGGGTGTCCAGAACGGGCATCCTGAGCGGATGGGCAAGACAGAGGAAGCAACGGCATGTTCATCATAATCGGCTGGGTTGGCGTGCTGGTCTTCTGCTTCGGCAGCTATATGGCGATGGGCGGCAAGATGGGTCTGCTGTGGCAGCCCTTCGAGTTCACCCTCATTTTCGGCAGCGCCTGTTGCGCCTATGTCGTCGCCAATCCGAAGCATATCCTCGGCAAGACCGGCAAGGCCTTCGGCATTGCGATGAAGGGGCCGAAATACAAGAAGGAAGACTATCTGGAGTTGCTCAGCCTGCTCTACGCCATCTTCAAGCTGGCCAAGACCAAGGGCATGCTGGCGATCGAAAGCCATGTCGAGCGCCCGGAGGAAAGCTCCCTCTTCCAGTCCTTCCCGAAATTCGCCGCCGACCATCATGCGATGGAATTCCTCTGCGACTATCTGCGCATGATGACGCTGGGCACCGATAATCCGCACGAGATGGAATCGCTGATCGACGAGGAGCTGGAAACCCACCACCATGAAGCCGAAACCGTCGGCGGCGCGGTGCAGACCATGGCGGACGGCCTGCCGGCGCTGGGTATCGTGGCCGCCGTGCTGGGCATCATCAAGACCATGGCCTCGATCACGGAGCCGCCGGAAGTGCTGGGCGGACTGATCGGCGCGGCGCTGGTCGGCACCTTCCTCGGCATTCTGCTGTGTTACGGCTTCGTCGGCCCGCTGGCTGGCGCCATCAAGAACACCAACGAGGCGGATGCCAAGTATCTGGCGGTTATCAAGGCCGGACTGCTGGCCCATCTGTCCGGCTATGCCCCTGCCGTGTCGGTGGAATTCGCCCGCAAGGCCCTGTGGAGCCATGTGCGCCCGACCTTCTATGAAGTTGAAGAGGCGGTCGCCGCCCTGCCGCCCGTCTAGGGCGGCGGACGGCTATCAGGGAAGAATAGGAAAGCGGAACCGGAATGGCTGGCGACAACCATCCAGAACTTATCATCAAGAAGGTCAAGAAGGGTGGCCATGGCGGCCACCATGGCGGCGCCTGGAAGGTTGCCTATGCCGACTTCGTGACCGCGATGATGGCGTTCTTCCTCCTGCTGTGGCTGCTGAACGCAACCACGGAGGAGCAGAAGATGGGCATCTCCAACTATTTCGATCCCAGCGCCATTTCGCGCTCCAGCCGGTCCGGTTCGGGCGGTGTGCTGGGCGGCACCTCCGTCACCGTGCCCGGCGCGCTGAAATCTGCCTCCTCGCCGCCGATGATCTCGACCCCGGCGCAGACCCGGCCGCAGGCCGAGCGCACAGAGGCCAACGAGCCGGATTCCGACGATCCGGAGAACATTGAATCCAAGTTCGGCAGCCAGGAACTGGAAAGCGGCAGCCGCTATTCCGAGATCGGGTCCGGCCCGGAAAAGGGGCGCGGCAGCAGCGACAAGGAAGCCGACGGCGATCTGAGCAACCGCGGCCAGGGCCAGGAGCCCAATGTCGGCCAGGGGCCTGAAACCGAATCCGGGAGCGGCAAGAGCCGCCAGGCGCAGCTGAACGCACAGCAGCTTGAACAGGCCATGGCCGAGCGCGAGCGCCAGCAGTTCGAGATCGCCGAGGAACAGCTGCGCACAGCTATCGAATCAGACCCCTCCCTGTCCGGTTTGAACGAGAATATCGTCGTTGAGCAGACGCCCGAAGGGCTGCGCATCCAGATCGTCGATCAGGAAGAGCGCGCCATGTTCCCGCTGGGCGGCTCCAACATGTACGACTACACCCAGCAGCTGATGGAGAAGGTCAGCCAGGTCATCGGCCGCCTGCCCAACAAGATCACCATCACCGGGCACACCGACGCCCTGCCCTATCGCGCCGGCAATGGCTACACCAACTGGGAACTGTCGGCCGACCGCGCCAATGCCAGCCGGCGTGCGCTGGTCAATGCTGGCCTGCCGGAAGACCGTATCGGCTGGGTTATCGGCAAGGCAGACAAGGACCCGTTCGTGCCTGAAGACCCGCGCTCGGCACAGAACCGCCGCATCAGCATCGTGCTGCTGCGCGACCAGGTCTATCGTGAACGCACCAATACCGCCGCAGCCGAGGCACCGGCCCGCCCGCAGCAGGCCCAGGCGCCCGCGCCCCGCTAGGTTCTGACGGAAACCGCTTGATTGTCAGGCGGTTTCAGCCAACCCTTTAATATATATTTTAACAGCCGCCGATGCCGCCCAGGATGGCTGGCGGCGCGGGGTGGCGTTCGGCCCGCCCCGGAGAGGAAAGGTGAGGATGGACGGAACAGCGACGCAGCCCCTGCTCTCCGACTATGAAGCCTCAGGCTATTACTGCGAGCTATTTGGCACATCGGACCGGCCTGCAACGCACAATGCCGGCCTGATCGAACGACTGCAGGGTATGAGCACGGAAGAGCTGGTGCGCCGCGCCCGTGCCGCGGAGCGCGAACTGTTCAACCTTGGCATCACCTTTACCGTCTATTCGGAAAGCGACGCCATCGACCGTATCCTGCCCTTTGACGTGATTCCGCGCGTCCTGTCGGCGGCCGACTGGGATCATCTAGAGCGTGGCGTCATCCAGCGGGTGACGGCGCTCAACCTGTTCCTGAAGGATATCTACGGCGACCAGAAGATCCTGAAGGACGGCGTCGTGCCGGCCGATCTGATCTTCGGCAACAAGAATTTCCGCCAGCAGATGGTCGGCGTGAAAGTCGCCCACGATACCTACGTCCATGTCTGCGGCGTTGATCTGGTACGCGACGAGGCCGGAGAGTTCCTGGTGCTGGAGGATAATGGGCGCTGCCCGTCCGGCGTATCCTATGTGGTGGAAAACCGCCACATGATGCAGCGCACCTTCGCCGACCTGATGGGCGGCGTTGGCATCCGTCCCGTCGGCAATTACGGCCAGATGCTGCTGGAAGCCTGCGCCGACATTGCCCCGGCCGACATCCAGGACCCGACTGTCGTGCTGCTCTCCCCCGGCACTTACAATTCGGCCTATTTCGAGCACATCTTCCTGGCCCGAGAGATGGGCGTGCCCCTGGTCGAGGGCCGCGACCTGGTTGTCGAGAACGACCGCGTCTATATGCGCACCATCTCCGGCCTGCAGCCGGTTCACACGATCTACCGCCGGATCGACGATGATTTCCTCGATCCAGAGGTGTTCCGCCCGGACAGCATGCTGGGCGTACCCGGCCTGATGCGTGCCTACCGCGCCGGCAATCTCGGGCTGGCGAATGCGGTCGGCACCGGCGTTGCCGACGACAAGGCCGTCTATGCCTACATGCCGCGCATCATCAAATATTATCTCGGCGAGGACCCGGTCCTGAACAATGTCGAGACCCATATCTGCCGGGAGCCCGAGGGTTTGCGCTACACGCTGGACCACCTGTCCCAGCTGGTGGTGAAGCCGGTCGGTGAATCGGGCGGCTATGGCGTGATGATCGGTCCGCGCGCCAGCCTTGAGGAGCTGGCCGACACAAGGGAGAAACTGCTGAAGGACCCGGCCAATTTCATCAGTCAGCCGATGGTGAAGCTGTCAGTCTGCCCAACCCTGATCGAACAGGCGCTGGAACCACGCCATGTCGACCTCCGCCCCTTCGCCGTCACCGGCCAGAAGACCTGGGTGCTGCCCGGCGGTCTCAGCCGGGTAGCCATGAAACGTGGATCGCTTGTCGTGAATTCTTCGCAGGGCGGCGGCTCCAAAGATACCTGGGTGCTGGAATCGTGACGGTCCTGCTCTCCCGTTACGCCGAGTGCGTGTTCTGGATGGCCCGCTATATGGAGCGGGCCGAGAATCTCGCCCGTATCCTCGATGTGCACGAAACCTTCACGCGTGATCGCAGCGGCAGCGTTAACTGGAGTTCCGTCGTCTCCATTTATTCCGACGACGCCCGCTTCTACGAACGTCATGCCCAGGCAAACGCCAAGGCGGTGCTCGATTTCTACCTGCTGGATCGGGACAATCCCAGCTCGATCCTGTCGTCGATCCGCGCCGCGCGGGAAAATGCGCGCACGCTCCGGCCGCTGATCAGCACCGAGATGTGGACCCACATCAACGTGTTCTACAACAATATGAACGCGATGACCCAGGCCGACATCGCCATGGCCGGCGTGTCGCAGACCTGCGCGCAGATCAAGGAAAACTGCCAGACCCATTTCGGCATCACGGAGGGTACCTTCTACCGCGATGCCAGCTGGTACTTCTATCTACTTGGAAAATATCTGGAACGCGCCGACCAGACCTCGCGCATCCTGGATATCAAGTACCATCTTCTGGCGCCCTCGAATCAGGCGCTGGGTGCCGCCATCGACACCAGCCAGTGGAACGCGCTGCTGCGTTCCGTCGCCGGCTACCACGCTTTCCGGCGGGCGCATTCGCGGGGCTTCAGCCCGGCGCTGGTTGCCGACTTCCTGCTGTTCGACAGCAGCTTCCCACGGTCGGTCACCATGTGCTTTCATATGGTGGATGATCTGCTGCACCGGATGCGCAGCCGCTACGGCTTGCGCGGTGGCGCGGCGGCGCTGGAGCGGCTGGACGAGGTCCGGGCCGCCCTCGACGAGCAGAAGATCGACAGCGTCCTGAAGGAAGGGCTGCACGAGTTCGCGGACTGGATTCAGCGTCAGGCCATGGATATCGCCGGCGATATCCAGCGCGAATTTTTCGTATAGGAGCACGACATGTTCCTGGGAGACCGCAACATTCTGACCGCGCCGGTCTATTTCTTCCGGACCGCGCCGATGCCCTGTCCCTACCTGAACAACCGGGTGGAGCGGCGGCTGGTCGCCGATCTGGGCAAGGCGGTCACCCAGGCGCATTATGACCAGCTTGCCATCGCCGGTTTCCGGCGCAGCCAGAACCTGGTCTATCGGCCGGCCTGCCCCGGATGCCAGGCCTGTGTGCCGGTGCGCCTGCGCGCCCGCGATTTCCAGCCCAGCCGCAGCCAGCGTCGGATTCTGCGCGCCAATGCCCACCTGCATGGCGAAGCGGTTCCCGCATCGGCCAGCTGGGAGCAGTACAGGCTGTTCACCGCCTATCAGGCCGGACGGCATCTCGGCGGCGAGATGTCCTTCATGACCTATGAGGATTATCGGGACATGGTCGAGGTGTCGCCCATCGACACCTGGCTGGTGGAATATCGCGACCGTGACCAGAAGCTGGTGGCGGTCATGCTGGCGGACCGTCAGAGCGACGGGCTGTCGGCGGTGTACAGCTTCTACAATCCGGCGGCGCCGCGCCACGGGCTCGGCACCTTCATGATTCTGGATGCCGTCAACCGCACCCTCCAGGCCGGGCTGGACTATCTCTATCTCGGCTATTGGATCAAGGGCAGCCAGAAGATGGCCTACAAGACCCGCTTCAGGCCGCTGGAAGGCCTTGGCATGAATGGTTGGGAACTGCTGGACCCGGAGAACCCCGAAGTGTCGCGCTGCGGCACCGACCGGCCGGCCCCCACCATGTTCGCCAATCCCGGCCTATATCCGTGACCCTATATCCGTGCCCCCTATATCCGTGACAGCGGATAAAGTTTGCCACAAACTTCACCCACGGACGCGGTCGCCAGTTGCGGCGGCTTTCGGACCGAATATAATCCGTGCGCATATTTGATTCTGCGGGCTCAAGAAACCGCACGGCAGATAAGCAAGACCGCGGGTCACAAGACCCGACAGCAACAGGGAGCAAACGTATGGAACGTCGTAAATTTCTGAAGAGCGCTGCGCTTGGCGGTGCTGGCGTCGCGGCTACCGCCGCGGCCTTCCCGGCCCCGGCCCTCAGCCAGGGCAAGATGGAATGGCGCATGGTCACCAGCTGGCCGAAGGGGCTTCCGGGCCTCGGCACGGGTGCTGAACGCCTGGCCAAGCGCATCACCGATGCCAGCGACGGCCGCCTGACCATCAAGGTTTTCGCCGGCGGCGAGTTGGTCCCCGCCCTTCAGGTCTGGGACGCCGTGTCCAGCGGCACCGCCGATATGGGCCATGACGCAGCCTATTATCACATGGGCAAGTCGGCCGGCACGCCGTTCTTCTCGACCGTGCCGTTCGGCATGACCACGCATGAGCTGAACGCCTGGATCAAGTGGGGCGGCGGACAGCAGCTGTGGGACGAGTTCTACGCGCCCTTCAACCTGAAGGCGTTCCATGCCGGCAATACCGGTGTGCAGATGGGTGGCTGGTTCCGCAAGGAAATCACCAGTGTTGACGATCTGAAGGGGCTGAAGTTCCGCATGCCGGGCCAGGGTGGCCAGGTGCTGCAGAAGCTGGGTGCCACCGTTGTGCTGCTGCCGGGCGGTGAGATTTTCCCGGCCCTGCAGTCTGGCGCCATCGACGGCACCGAGTGGGTCGGCCCCTATAACGACCTGTCGCTCGGCTTCCACCAGGTCGCAAAATTCTACTACTATCCGGGCTTCCACGAGCCGGCCCCGGGCATCCAGGCGACCTTCAACAAGGCGAAGTTCGACGCGCTTCCGAATGACCTGAAGATTCTCGTCGAATCCTGCTGCGCCGCCGAGAACGAGTTGATGGTGGCCGAGTTCAACCAGCGCTCAGGCCCGGCCCTGCAGACGCTGATCCGCGATCATGGCGTGCAGCTGAAGCAGTTCTCGCGCGAGATCCTGGAGGCTTTCGGCACCAAGTCCGGCGAGTTGATGGAAGAGATTCTGGCCAGCAACGATCCGATGGTGAAGAAGATCGCCGAGGAGTATCTGAAGGCCCGCCGCCTGCTGATGAGCTACACCCGCATCACGGAACAGGGCTACACCAACGCCCGGTCGCTGCCCTTCAAATATCCGGGCTGATCGCGGCATCACGCCAACAAGAAACCCGCCCCGGGCAACCGGGGCGGGTTTTCTTTTGCCTGTTTTCGGTGGTGCCGGCGCTTATTTGAACTGGCTGGTCGGGTCCGAGAAGCTGTCCCCGCCACCAGGCGTCAGCGTGTCCTGGGTGCCCTTCAGCATATCCTCCAGGCTCTGCGGCGGCTGGTCCGAGCCCGGCACGCCGGCCGCTGGCGCCGGTTCGCCGAACACGATCTCCGGCAGCCAGGTCGCCAGCGACGGGAACTCCCACAGGATGGCGATGGCAATGACCTGGATCGCGACGAACGGCACCGCGCCGCGATAGATCGCTCCGGTACTGACCAGTTTTGCCGCCACACCGCGCAGATAGAACAGCGCGAAGCCGAAGGGTGGCGTCAGGAAGCTGGTCTGCAAATTCACGCCGATCATCACGCCGAGCCAGACCGGATCGACCCCCATCATCAGCAGCACCGGGGCCGTGATCGGCACCACGATGAAGATGATCTCGAAGGTATCCAGGAAGAAGCCCAGCAGGAACATCAGCGCCATGACCGCCAGGATCGCGGTGAACTGGCCGCCCGGCAGGCTGGACAGCACGTCCTCCACCACCTTCTCGCCACCAAGGCCGCGGAACACGACGGAGAAGACAGAGGCACCCAGCAGCAGGATGAAGACCATCGAGGTGATGGTCATCGTCGAGCGCATGACCTGCTTCAGGATGCCGAGATTGAACTGACGGTTGGCCGCCGCAAGGATGGTCGCGCCGACCGCGCCGACGGAGGCCGATTCGGTCGGCGTGGCGAAACCGGCAAGGATCGAGCCGAGCACCGCGATGATGAGCAGCAGCGGCGGCACCATCACCTTGATCACACGCAACGGCAGGCCACGGCGTTGTGCCGCCGTCATCTCAATGGCCGGGCAGCTTTGCGGGCTGACGACGGAGCGGATCAGAATCCAGATGATGTAGAGCCCTACAAGCAGCAGGCCTGGCAGCAGTGCGCCAACGAACAGATCACCGACCGACACCGGATCCGGCGCCAGATTCCCCTTGGCCAGCTGCGCGGCCTGGTTGGCGCCTTGCAGCATGTCGCCGATGAAGATCAGCACGGTCGAGGGCGGGATGATCTGCCCCAGCGTGCCCGAGGCGCAGATGATGCCGCTGGCCAGCTTCGGATCATAACCCGCCCGCATCATCGCCGGCAGGCTGAGCAGCCCCATGGTAACGACCGTGGCACCGACAATGCCGGTCGAAGCGGCCAGCAGCGTGCCCACCAGGATCACCGAGATGCCGAGGCCGCCGCGCAGCGTGCCGAACAGCTGGCCCATCGTCTCCAGCAGCGCCTCGGCGATACGAGAGCGTTCCAGCATCACGCCCATGAAGACGAACAGCGGCACCGCGACCAGCACCTCATTGATCATGGTGCCGAAATAGCGGGCCGGCAGGCTGGTCAGGAAGGCATAGTCGAAGACGCCCAGAAAATGGCCGAGGACGCTGAAGATCAGCGCCGTGCCGGCCAGGGTGAAGGCAACCGGGTAGCCCACCAGCACGATGAAGATCGTGACGATGAACATCAGCATGGCGATCAGTTCGCCGAGAAGAGCCTTATCCATCGTGCTGTCCTAGCGCTTGGTGAATTCTTCGGGTTCCGGCAGGAAGCCGGCATGGCCCTTCAGGATCAGGATGCTGCGCCCCATCAGCGCCAGCCCCTGCAAGCCGACCAGGAAGCAGAACACCAGGATCAGGCTCTTCAGCACATAGAGCGCCGGCATGCCGCCGCCCTGCGGCGAGGATTCGCCGACCCTGTAGGACGCCTCGAAGAAACCCACCCCGTAATAGGCCACCACGGCCAGCCAGGGCAGCAGGAAGACGATGGTTCCGAAGATATTGGTCCAGGCCTTCTTCCGGACATCCAGCCGGTCATAGAAGATATCGACCCGGACATGGCCGCCGTGCAGCATGGTGTAGCCCGCGCCCACCATGAACACGATGGCATGCGACCACACATACAGTTCCTGCAGCCACAATATGCCGATACCGAAGGCATAGCGCAGGACCACGACGACGAAACAGATGACAACCGTGGCCAGGGTAAACCAGGACACGAAACGCCCGATATACTCGTTCATCGAGTCTACCAGACGCACAAAAAACTCCAGGGCGCTCACATGGCCTCCCGCTCGCAACTCACCAACCCACTGTCCGCTGTCCGCTCTTGCCGGCGGATGCAGCGATATATTATGCGCAGCTATTTAGCGAAATGGCGTTGAAAAAGCCATAAGAGAAAGGCCCCGACTGATGCGGGGCCTTTCAATCGCTTCAATTCCGGCTGCGCCATCCCAGCTGCAGCACCGAAACCGCCAGGGCGATCTTCAGCGCATCGCCCACCAGGAAGGGCAGAACGCCGACCGCCAGGGTCTTCTGCCAGTCGCCAATGAAGGCACTGTTCAGATAGCCGGTCCCCAGCGCATAGATCGCCAGGTTGCCCAGCACCAGTGCGGCGATGGCCGGCAGGATGCGCCGCGACCAGCCGCGATCCGCCAGCCAGCCGGTCAGCATGACTGCCAGCACGAAGCCGGCAATATAGCCGCCGGTAGGCCCCATCAGCACGGCGATGCCGCCCGCACCACCGGCAAAGACCGGCAGGCCCATGGCACCCTGCGCGACATGCGCCAGAATGGTCGCGGTGCCCAGCCGCGCGCCATAGGTCAGGCCCAGCAGCAGGACGGCGAAGGTCTGGAAGGTGATCGGCACCGGCCACATCGGTACCTTCACCTGCGCCATGACGGCCAGGAACAGGCTGCCGAAGGCGATCAGTGCCAGCGCCCGGATAGCGCCCTGCGCCATTCCGGCCTGTTCGCGCGCGGGCCAATAGCGCTGCACCAGCGCCTGAGATCCGGTCATGCTCGTCATCTTTTATGTCTCCCGTTTACGCCCGGCTTGCAGCCGGAAAGTTCCGGCCTTATAGCGCCGGCGCGCCGTCAGTTGAAGCGATTGTTCTGCGGGAAGCCGCGCGGCACCAGGCGGCCTGCCCCGGCACGCTTCATGCGCCAGGTCAGCAGATCCGTCTCGGTCCGCACCCGGCCGCCATTCAGGGTCCAGCTGATGCCGTCTGCCAGGTTGAACACCTTCACGTCGGTCAGCTTGCCACCGGCATATTTCTGCAGGATCACGCCGCGCCCGCGCTGCATCTCCGGGATTTCCTCCAGCGCGAAGATCAGCAGCTTGCGGTTGCTGCCGACCACGGCAACGCTGTCACCCTCCGCCGGGATGCAGATGGTGGCCGACGCCCCATCGCCCGGATTCACGACCTGCCGGCCGGTGCGGGTCTGCGCCAGCACATCCTCTTCCTTCACCAGGAAGCCGCGCCCGTCATCGGAGGCCACAAGCAGCCTGCGGCCCGGCTTGTGGACCATCAGGGCGACAATGTCCTTGTCCTGCGCCAGATCAATCATCAGCCGGATCGGCTCGCCGAAGCCCCTGCCCCGTGGCAGCTTGTCCACGCCGATGGTGAAGAACCGGCCATCGGCGGTGAACACCAGCAGCTTGTCCGTCGTCTCGCAGGGGATGGCGAAGCGCGCCTCGTCCCCTTCCTTGTACTTGGTCTCCGCAACATCGAGATTGTGGCCGCGCAGCGCGCGCACCCAGCCCTTGGCGGAACACAGCACGGTCACCGGCTCGCGCTCGACCATCGCCTCCAGCGGGACCACCGTTTCCGAGGGCGGGCCTTCGATGTCGGTGCGGCGCTTGCCCAGCGCCGTATCCTGGCCGAAACGCTTCTGCAGATCGGCGATCTGCTTGCCGACGATCTTCCAGCGCCGGGGTTCCTTCGCCATCAGGTCGGTGAGGTCGGCCTGCTCTTCCGTCAGCGCATCGAACTCCTTGCGGATCTCGATTTCCTCCAGCTTGCGCAGGGCACGCAGCCGCATGTTGAGGATCGATTCGGCCTGCAGGTCGGACAGATCGAAGCGGGTCATCAGCTCCTGCTTCGGCTCATCCTCCTCGCGGATGATGCGGATCACCTCATCCAGGTTCAGATAGGCAATCAGGTAGCCGCCCAGGATTTCCAGCCGGCGCGCGATATGCTCCAGCCGGTGCGCGGTCCGGCGCCGCAGCACCTCCTCGCGATGCGCCAGATAGTCGCGCAGTACCTCGCGCAGGGTCATGACCCGGGGCACGCCTTCGCGGTCCAGCAGGTTCATGTTCAGCGAAATGCGGTTTTCCAGTTCGGTCTGCCGGAACAGGCTCTCCATCAGCACGGCGGGATCGACATTGCGCGATTTCGGCTCCAGCACCAGGCGCACATCGGCAGTCGATTCGTCGCGCACATCGCCCAGCATGGCCAGCTTCTTCGCCTGCATCAGCTCGGCGATTTTCTCGACCAGGCGGGACTTCTGCACCTGATAGGGAATTTCCGTGACGACGATCTGGAACAGCCCGTGATTCAGCTTCTCGACCTGCCAGCGGGCGCGCACGCGGAAACTGCCGCGCCCCGTCTCATAGGCCTGCAGGATCGCCTCCGGCGCCTCGGCGATCGACCCGCCGGTCGGGAAGTCCGGACCCTTGATATGGGCCAGCAGCGACGCCGTGGAGACCGGGCCGCCGCCGCCCAGCATCTCTTCCTTCACGATATGGCTAAGCGCGCCGCACAGCTCCGCCACATTATGCGGCGGAATGCTTGTCGCCATGCCGACCGCGATGCCCTGGCTGCCATTGGCGAGCAGGTTCGGGAAGGCCGCCGGCAGCACCACCGGCTCCTCCGTCTCACCGTCGTAGGTCTGGCGGAAATCGACGGCATCCTCGTCGATGCCTTCCAGCAGCAGCTCGGCCACCGGTGTCAGCCGCGCCTCGGTGTACCGCATGGCCGCCGCGTTATCGCCGTCGATATTGCCGAAATTGCCCTGCCCGTCGATCAGCGGATAGCGCTGCGCGAAATCCTGCGCCAGACGGACCAGCGCGTCATAGATCGCCGAATCGCCATGCGGGTGATATTTACCGATGACATCGCCGACCACGCGGGCCGACTTCTTGTGTCCCTGGCTGGATACCAGCCCCAGCTGGCGCATGGCGAACAGCAGGCGGCGATGCACCGGCTTCAGCCCGTCGCGCACATCGGGCAGCGACCGCGACATGATGGTCGAGAGCGCATAGGACAGGTAGCGCTCGCTGAGCGCCTCCGCCAGGCCTGTATCGCGGATTTCGCCGGTTGTCTGGCTCTTGGTCATTCGGTCACACCTCCACCAGATATAGTAGCCGACTGCCGCAGCCGGTCAATGAATCGTATGCGCGCCGCCGGCAGCGGCTTATGATTCAGGCCGAACACATGCCGGTCCAGAAAGAAGCCGGTGAGATCCAGCCCGTGCAGTATTTCCTCCGGCGTGTCGTCGCCTCGGCCGATCAGGAAGCCCGGCAGCCGCAGCAGCCGGTCGCGGTAAGGCTCGCCCGCCGACAGCGACACCGCGCGGCCGGTGCGCGGGCTGACATAAGCCAGGTCGTCGTTCAGGCCGGTGGCGGCGCAGCGCGAAAGATCGAGCCCAAAGCCCAGATCGGCTAGCAGGCCGGTTTCCCATTTCACATAGGCGGCGGCCCAGACCGCGCTGTCCAGCAGCCCGATCAGCGCCAGCAACCCCTCATAGACCGCCGGATGCGGCTCCCGCTCGGCCAGCGCGCCATCGGCGACGGCGCAGGCCGAGGCCAGCGCAGAGAGCTTCAGCGGGTCTTCCAGATAGGCCGCGGCATGAGCCTGTAGCAGCTCGCAGCTGTAATTGCCCAGATGCTCAGCCAGGCGCGCCCGCCAGCTCGCCCGGACCAGATTGCCCGGCTGGAACATGCCGCGCTGGCGCCCCGATCCGCCGCCGCGCACCAACCCGGCATGGCGGCCACGATCCACTGTCAGCAGCGACAGGACGAGTGAGCCTTCGCCATGCGGCCGCGTACTCAGCACGATTCCGTCGTCGGTCCAGTCCATCAGTCAGCTGGTGTCGCCAGGCCGCTCACGCGTTCCATTCCAGCCCCCAGGGCTTGAAGCGCTCCGGGTCCTCATCCCAGGATTCGCGGACCTTCACAAACAGGAAGAGATGCACCTTGCGCTCCATCATCGCTTCCAGCTCGCTTTGTGACTGTTCGCGCACCCGGCGGATCGCCTGCCCGCCCTTGCCCAGCACGATGGCCTTGTGGTTGTCGCGCTGGACATAGATGGTCTGGTCGATCTTCACCGACCCGTCCTTGAAATCCTCCCACTTCTCGGTCTCGACGGTGAGGCCGTAAGGGACTTCCTGATGGTAGTTCAGGAACAGCTTCTCGCGGGTGACCTCCGCCGCCAGCAGGCGCAGCGGCATGTCGGTCATCTCATCCTCGGGATAGAGCCACGGTCCTTCCGGCATCTCGCCGGCGAGATGGGCGCGCAGATCGGCAATGCCGTCACCCGTCGCCGCCGAGATCATGAAAATCCGGGTGAAGGGGAAGCGTTCATTCAGCGCCTGAGCCCTGGCCAGCAGGACCTCACGGTGCTTCACAAGGTCGATCTTGTTCAGCGCCAGCATGGCCGTCTGGCCGGACTTCTCAAGCTCGGCGATAATCCGCTCGCTATCCTCATCCAGCCGGGCCTGCGAGGCATCGACCAGCAGCACGATCCGGTCCGCGTCCTTCGCCCCGTCCCAGGCGGCGCGCACCATCGCGCGGTCCAGCCGCCGCTTCGGCACGAAGATGCCCGGTGTATCGACGAAGATGATCTGGCTGTCACCTTCCGCGATGATGCCGGTGACCCGCGTGCGGGTGGTCTGCACCTTTGGGCTGACGATGGACACCTTGCCGCCGATCAGCGCGTTCATCAGCGTGGATTTGCCGGCATTCGGCGCGCCGACCAGCGCGACATAGCCGCAGCGCGTACCGGCCGGAGCCGCTGTGTCGGTCATGTGCCTTTTCCCTTTGTCACCCTGTCGAGCAGCGCCTGCGCTGCCTGCTGTTCCGCAACACGTTTCGAGGGGCCGGTACCCTCGGCTGGTTCCTGGCCCTTCACCGTCACCTCGACGGTGAAGACCGGCTGGTGTGCCGGCCCTTCCCGCCCGACCTCGCGGTAGCTGGGCAGCGGCAGCCCCCGCCCCTGCGCCCATTCCTGCAGACCCGTCTTGGCATCCTGCGGCGGGCGGCCGGAATCCGCCAGTTGCACTTCCCACTCGCGCAGCACGAAGCTTCGGGCCGCCTCCAGCCCGCCATCGAGGTAGAGGGCAGCGATGACCGCCTCCAGCGCATCCGCCAGCAGCGCATCATTGTCGCGCCCGCCGGCATCGGCCTCGCTGCGCGACAGCTTCAGATGATCGCCCAGCCGGATTGTCCTGGCCACCTGGGCCAGCGCCTCGCGCCGCACCAGCCCGACATGCCGCTTGGCGATGTCGCCCTCACGTTCCTTCGGGAAACGTTCCAACAGCGCCTCAGCGACGACCAGCCCCAGTACCCGGTCGCCCAGGAATTCCAGCCGCTCATAGGCCGCCGAGCGGCGCTCCGTAGCGCTCAGATGGGTCAGCGCCTCGGTCAGCAACGCCGGCCGTGCGAAATCATGCCCCAGCCGTGCAGAGAGCGTCTCTATATCGGTGTCAGTGGCGCCCTGCGCCATGGTCAAGCCATCCGGTCAGCGGATTCCATCGAACAGCCGATCGTACCGGATCGCGAAGGGCCATTTCCAGATTTCCCACAAGGCTGCCGTGCCGTTGGTGGAGAAGAACAGCACATCCGCCCGGCCCACCAGATTCTCGCGCGGAATATAGCCGACGCCGGCCAGCACGCGGCTGTCCACCGAATCGTCGCGATTGTCGCCCATGCCGAAATAATGGCCGGCCGGAACGACATATTCCGGCGTGTTGTCCAGCATGCCATTGTCCGACCGTTCGAGGATGCGGTGGCGACGGCCATTCGGCAGCGTCTCGATAAACTGTGTCACGCGGACGTTGGGCGCCTCCTCCGGCACGAAATCCTCGATCCGTTCGCGCTTCACCAGCTCATTATTGATGTAGAGCCGGCCATCAACCATGCGGATGCGATCCCCCGGCAGGCCGACGATGCGCTTGATGTAGTCGGTCTCGTTATCGCGCGGCAGCTTGAACACCACGACATCGCCGCGCTCCGGCTCGGTGAACAGGATACGCCCTGGGATCAGCGGCAGACCGAAGGGCAGCGAATAGCGGCTGTAGCCGTAGGAAAACTTGCTGACAAACAGGTAATCGCCCACCAGCAGGGTCGGGATCATCGACCCCGACGGGATGTTGAACGGCTCGTAGGCGAAAGTGCGGATACCAAGCGCGATGAGTATCGCATAAACGACTGTGCGGATCGTTTCGCCGATCCCTCCAGATTTGCTCACTGTGCCAGAACCATGCTGTTGGGGATAGCCTTCGCGGAAGGCGAAGGACGAGCTTCCCAAGCATATGCCCGAAAAGCGCCCCTATCACAAGGTTGCAGGCAAAAGAATGCGATCAGGCCGAGCGTTCGCCAATCGCCTCGGCGCGGGCCTTGTCCATCAGCGAGCGCATGCGCTTGATGGCGCTGTCCAGCCCGCTGAAGATCGCCTCGCCGATCAGGAAATGGCCGATATTCAGCTCGTGGATCGTCGGGATGGCGGCCACCGGCCCTACCGTATCGAAGCTGAGGCCATGGCCGGCATGGCATTCCAGCCCCAGCTCCTCCGCCTTCCGGGCGGCGGCAACGATGCGGGCCAGATGGCGGTCACGCTCCGCCCCGGTTGCCTCGCAATAGGCACCGGTATGCAGCTCCACCACCGGCGCGCCGAGGGCCACAGCAGCCTCCAGCTGCGCCGTCTCCGGCTCGATGAACAGCGACACCCGGATGCCGGCAGCGCCCAGCTCCTGCGTATAGCGCATCAGCTCGCCCTTCAGCCGGGCGGCATCCAGCCCGCCCTCGGTCGTCACCTCGGTACGTTTTTCCGGCACGATGCAGGCAGCATGCGGCTTGTGACGCAAGGCGATGGCCAGCATCTCCTCCGTTGCCGCCATCTCCAGGTTCAGCGGCAGGTCGATCTCCCCCACCAGCCGGTCGATATCCTTGTCGGAGATGTGGCGCCGGTCCTCGCGCAGATGCGCGGTGATGCCGTCAGCACCCGCCTGCGCGGCCTGCTTCGCCGCCCGCACCGGATCGGGATGACCGCCGCCGCGCGCATTACGGATGGTCGCCACATGGTCGATGTTCACGCCAAGTCGCAGATGGCGGATAGCAGCATTGGCCGACATGGTCATTCTCCGCAGGTCGAATGGAATGCCAAGGATATGATGAGGGAGCCGATATTGGAAAGGCCATGCAGGCCCCGCCTGCCGCAGGCCTGCCGCGCATCCAGCGATGTCATCAGGACAATCGCGGTCTTTGAGCGCTAACCCCGGGCGCGGTCAACGGAGTTGATCATCGGGCTGGCGCGCAGCGCGGCGATGATGTTGGTCAGGTGCTTCACATCCTCAACCTCGACATCAACCAGAATGTCAAAGAAGTCCTGCGAGCGGTTGGTAATCTTCAGATTATTGATATTGCCGCGATTCTTGCCGATGGTCATGGTCAAATTGCCAAGGCTGCCGGGCTCGTTCGAGATGATGACCGACAGCCGGCCGACATGACGGTCCGCCCCCTCGCCCGGCTCGTCCCAGGCGACATCCAGCCAGCGTTCCGGAGTGTCGTGGAACTGCTCCAGCACCTCACAGTCGATGGTGTGGATGGTCACCCCCTTGCCGGTGGTGACGATGCCGACGATACGGTCGCCAGGCAGCGGGTGGCAGCATTTGGCGAAATGCATCGCCATACCGGGGATCAGGCCGCGGATCGGGACCGCGCCATCGCGGCTGCGCGCCTTGTTGCGCGCCCGCGCGATCGGCACCACCTTGCCGTCGGCGGGTTTCGCCTCCGGCCGGTTGCGTTTGGTCTCCGGGAACAGCGTGTGGACGACATGCAGGCCGGTCAGCAGCCCTTCGCCCACCTGCGCGAACAGATCGTCCAGCTTCTCCAGCTTGAAGATCTGCGGCGCGCGCTCCAGCGCCTTTTCGGTGAAGGGAATGCCCTCCTGCCGGAACGCCTTTTCCGTGATCGTGCGCCCCAGAGTCATGAACTCGTCGCGCTTCTGCTGGCGGATGAAGCGGCGGATGCAGGCCTTGGCCTTGCCGGTGACGACGAATTCTTCCCAGGTCGGCGACGGCGACTGCGACTTGGAGGTGACGATCTCCACCTGGTCGCCATTCTTCAGCTGCGCGCGCAGCGGCACGAGGCGGCCATTCAGCTTCGCGCCGACGCAGCGGTCGCCAATCTCGGAATGGACGGCATAGGCGAAGTCGATGGGGGTGGCACCACGCGGAAGCGAGATCAGGTCGCCCTTGGGCGTGAAGCAGAACACCTGATCCTGGTACATTTCGAGCTTGGTATGCTCAAGAAACTCCTCGGGACCGGCCGCACTCTCCAGAATATCCAGAAGCTCGCGTATCCAGCGGTACTTCCGGCCTTCCTTCTGATGCTCGCCGCTGTGCTGCTTGTAGTCCCAGTGCGCGGCCACGCCCAGTTCGGCCGTCTGGTGCATGTCGCGCGTGCGGATCTGGATCTCGATGCGCTGGCGCTCCGGCCCGATGACACCGGTGTGCAGCGAGCGGTAGCCGTTCGATTTCGGCACCGAGATGTAATCCTTGAAGCGACCGGGCACGGTGGGGAACTGCGCATGGATGATGCCGAGCGCCTGATAGCAATGCTCCACCGAATCCACGATGACGCGGAACGCCATGATGTCGGAGAGCTGCTCGAAGCTGACATTCTTGCGCTTCATCTTCTCCCAGATGGAGAAGGGCGATTTTTCCCGCCCCGACACCTCGATGCCCGGTAGGCCATATTCGGCCAGAAGCTTCTTCAGTTCGGCAATGATGCGGCTGACCAGCGGCTCGCCCTGCTCGCGCAGAAAGGCCAGGCGGGTGACGATGGATTCCCGCGCGTCGGGATGCAGCTGCCGGAAGGCCAGGTCCTGCAGCTCGTCCTTCCAGGTGTGGATGCCGATGCGCTCGGCCAGCGGCGCATAGATTTCCAGCGTCTCCAGGGCGATGCGCCGGCGCTTCTCCTCGCTCTTCACGAAGTGCAGCGTGCGCATATTGTGCAGCCGGTCGGCCAGCTTCACCAGCAGGACGCGGATATCCTCCGACATCGCCAGCACCAGCTTGCGGAAATTCTCCGCCTGCTTGGACTGGTCGGACTGCAGCTCGATGCGGGTCAGCTTCGTCACGCCATCGACGAGGCGCGCGACTTCCTTGCCGAACAGCTGCTCGATATCCGCCAGCGTGGCGTCAGTATCCTCGATGGTGTCGTGCAGCAGCGCGGTGACGATAGAATCGCCATCCAGCTTCAGGTCGGTCAGGATGCCGGCGACTTCGATGGGATGGGAGAAATAAGGATCGCCCGAGGCCCGCTTCTGCGAACCGTGCATCTTCATGGCATAGACGTAGGCGCGATCGAGCTTCGCCTCATCCGCACGCGGATCGTAGGAGCGAACACGCTCGACCAATTCGTATTGACGCATCATGGCGCGCCGTCCAGCCGGTTACGAGAAGACCTTTTCATACATAATATATAAGAAAAGCCGGCCTCCCTGCCATGTCGATGGCGCAGGGAGGACCGGCTTTGCATAAGAAAATCAGCGCTCGTCGCGCAGCATATCGTCGTCGATATCCTCGAACTGCGCGCCGGCCTCTTCGGCCTCGCCTTCGGAATCGTCATCCTCGGCGGCGGCGCGCGGCCGGTCATCGGCACCCTGCGGGCCAAGAATACCGGACTCGCTCGCCATCAGCTCCAGCGTATCGTCCTCGACCAGCTCATCCGGCTCCTGGGTGTGCTGTTCGCGCTTCACCAGCGCCTCGCTCAGCACCTCAAGCTCGATGGTCTCGTCGGCGATCTCCCGCAGGGCCACGACGGGGTTCTTGTCATTGTCCCGTTCGATGGTCAGCGATCCGCCGGACGCGATCTGCCGCGCGCGATGGCTGGCCATCATCACCAGCTCGAACCGGTTAGGAATCCGCTCAACGCAATCTTCGACCGTAACGCGGGCCATTCAACTCTCCGGAAAGTAGGAATTCGTCACGAACGAAAACATATAGCGGCTGCCGCACCGCAACACAAGGAAAGCTTGAGAAATGCTCGCCTAGCGGATCGGGTGAAGCGCCTGCCCGGGCGACAGGGCCGCCAGCAGCGCGGGAATGTCCCTGCTATCGCCGGGATGGCACCAGTCCCGCGCGATGTCCAGCAGCGGCCGCAGTACGAAAGCCCGCTCCCGCAGGCGTGGATGCGGCAGAAGCGGCGGCACCTCCGCCCTGTCATTCTGCACATCATGATAGGCCAGCAGATCGAGGTCCAGCACTCGGGCCTCGTTACGGACCTGCCGCACGCGCCCGAACTGCGCTTCGATCTCATGCAGCCTTGCCAGCAGCGCAGCTGGCGGCAGCGCAGTTTCCACAAGCACGGCGCCATTCGCATACCAGGGCTGATCCGACAGCGGCACCGGCGCGCTTTCGAACAGCCGGGACCGCGCGACAACCCGGATGTCGGGATCACGCTCCAGCATCTCCAGGGCGGCAAGGCAGACCGCGCGCGGTGTATCGAACCCTGCGCCCGGCAGGTTGGACCCTATCGCCACCAGAATCATTGCGTCCCGTTCTCCGTTCCCGGCTTTGCCGACATCATGACAAAAGCCGACATCGGCCCTTGCCATAGCCAATTATGCACCTTAGATAAATGGGAAATCAGTATTTTCGTGGGAAAAGAAAAAAGTTAAAGCCAAGCATTTAACCTTCAATTCTTTTGACCAAGCTCATATTCAAGAAAGCCAGGACATGATCTCTTACAGAGAAGAAAAAACCGCCCTCTTCATAGATGGGTCGAATCTCTACGCCGCCGCCCGTGCGCTCGGATTCGACATCGATTACAAGAAGCTCCTCGGATATTTCTCGCAGAAGGGTCGTCTGCTTCGCGCCTTTTACTACACGGCGCTGGTGGAAGATGCCGAATATTCGCCAATCCGCCCGCTGATCGACTGGCTGGATTACAATGGCTACACCATGGTCACCAAGCCGACGAAGGAGTTCACCGACTCCAGCGGCCGCCGCAAGGTGAAGGGCAACATGGATATCGAGCTGGCCATAGACGTGATGGAAATGGCCGAGCATGTCGATCACATCGTGCTGTTTTCCGGCGATGGCGATTTCCGCCGGCTCGTCGAGGCGGTGCAGCGCAAGGGTGTGCGCGTGTCCGTGGTCAGCACCGTTCGCTCCAGCCCGCCGATGGTCGCCGACGAGCTGCGCCGTCAGGCCGACAGCTTCATCGAGCTGATGGATATCGAGGGCGAGATCGCCCGCCAGCATCAGGGTCCGCGCCGCGACGACCGCCAGGAGCGCTTCGCCGGCCCCGACGACTTCGATGATGAGGATGGCGAGGACGAGGCCGAGGTGATCTTCCAGGACCGTACCGGCGGCCGGCGGTGATACCGGGCGCCCTGCAGCCCGAACGCGATTGCCAGATCTGCCCCAGGCTGGCCGCGTTCCGGGCGGAGAACCGCCAGAAGCATGAGGGCTTCTTCAACGCCCCTGTCCCGCCCTTCGGCGATGCCTCTGCGAAACTGCTGATCGTCGGGCTGGCCCCCGGGTTAAAGGGGGCGAACCGCACTGGCCGTCCCTTCACCGGCGACTATGCCGGCGACCTGCTCTATCCCACGCTGGTGAAATTCGGCTGGGCGCAGGGCGAGTATGGCCGCGATCCCGCCGACGGGCTGCATCTTACGGGCTGCCGCATCACCAATGCAGTGAAATGTGTGCCGCCGCAGAACAAGCCGACCCCGGCGGAAATCAATGCCTGCCGGCCCTATCTGAAGTCGGAGCTGGCGGCCCTGCCCGGCTTGCGCGTCATCCTGGCGCTGGGCTCCATCGCGCATACCTCCGTATTGTCCGCCTATGGCGTGCGCAAGGTGCTCTATCCCTTCGGCCATGGCACCCTGCATGAGATGCCCGGCGGGGTGCTGCTGGCGGATTCCTACCATTGCTCGCGCTACAACACGAACACCGGACGGCTAACCCCGGAAATGTTCGAGGATGTGTTCCGAGCGATTGCCAAAAAGATCGGCTAAAGCCGCTTCCCCTCCTTATCGAACAAATGGCAGCGCGCCGGATCGAGCGCCAGCCTGACCTTGTCGCCCCGCTTTGGCGGCGGGTCCTCGCGGTGGCGGAAGGCGAGTCCTGTTCCATCGTCCAGCGTGGCATGCACCAGCCTTGTCTCGCCCAGCTCCTCCACCAGCGTCACTTTCGCCTCCAACGGCCCGTCGGCGTTAAAGGCGATGTCCTCCGAGCGGACCCCCAGAGTCTCCGCCTTGCGCAGGCCCGGCAGATCAAGCCCGGCCGCCCCGGCCTTCACCGGCAGCAGGTTCATCGGCGGCGACCCCAGGAAGCGCGCGACGAACAGATTATCCGGCTTGTGGTAGAGGTCCGCCGGCTTCCCCGCCTGTTCCACCCGGCCGCCATTCAGCACCACCATGCGGTCGGCCAGCGTCATAGCCTCCACCTGGTCGTGCGTCACATAGATCATGGTGGCGCCCAGATCCTGATGCATCTTCGCAATCTCGACACGGGTCTGCACGCGCAAGGCGGCATCGAGGTTAGACAGCGGCTCGTCGAACAGGAAGACGCGCGGCTCCCGCACAATGGCGCGGGCGATGGCCACGCGCTGGCGCTGCCCACCCGACAGCTCACGCGGCCGGCGGTCCAGCAACTCGCCGATCTGCAGCATGCCGGCGACACGGTCGACCCGTTCATTCACCGTCTCCTTCGCGGCACCCGACAGGCTGAGGCCGAAGGCGATGTTCTTGCGGACGGTCATATGCGGGTAGAGCGCATAGGACTGGAACACCATGGACACGCCGCGCTTCGCCGGCTCCGTGGCGGTCACCTTGTCCTCCCCGATCCAGATATCGCCGCCGGTCGCATCTTCCAGCCCGGCAATCAGCCGCAGCAGTGTGGACTTGCCGCAGCCCGACGGGCCGACGAAGACGACGAACTCGCCATCCGCGATCTCCAGGTCGATATCCCGGATCACCTCGGTCCTGCCGAAGGATTTGCGGAGCTTTTCCAGTCTGACGGACGCCATGTTTCCCTATCCCTTGACCGCGCCAGCCGTCAGCCCGGCCACCAGACGGCGCTGGAACACCAGCACCAGCAGGATCAGCGGCACGGTGACGGTGACGGAGGCCGCCATGATGTTGCCCCAGGGCAGCTCGTGCTCGCTGCCGCCGGTGATCAGCGCGATGGCGACCGGCACCGTGCGCTGCGTATTGGTCAGCGTGAAGGTCAGCGCGAACAGGAACTCGTTCCAGGCGACGATGAAGGCCAGCAGGCCGGTGGTCACCATCGCCGGCCACAGCAGCGGCAGGAAGATGCGGGTAACCAGCACGAAGGGCGTGGCGCCCTCCAGAATCGCCGCTTCCTCGATCTCGCCCGGCAGGTTGCGCATGAAGGTAGTCAGCACCCAGACCGTGAATGGCAGGGTGAAGATCAGGTAGGACAGCACCAGGCTCAGCAGATTGTTGTAGAGGCCCAGGCCGCGCACCAGCTCGAACATGCCGGACAGCACGGCCACCTGCGGGAACATGGACACGCCGAGGATGGTCAGCAACAGCGTCGAGCGGCCCCGGAATCGCACCCGCCCGAGCGCGAAGGCCGCCCCCAGCCCCAGCGACAGCGACAGCGCCACCACAGCGAAAGACACCAGAAGCGAGTTCAGGATGTTCCGCGCGAAAGGCTGTTCGGTGAAAACCCGGACATAGTTGGAGAAATCCAGTTCTGTCGGCCAGTAGGACACCTGGAACACCGCCGAGCCACTCTTCAGCGAGGTCAGCACCGCGTAATAGAACGGGAACAGCAGGTAGAACAGGATCGCCGCGACCAGCAGCCAGAACCCCGCCCCTTTCAGCAGCCGGGTCATCGTGCCCTCCCGCCCAGATCGGCGCGGGTCGCCATCAGATAGATCACCGTCAGCAGCGCGATGGCGGCGAACAGCAGTGTCGAGGCGGCGGAACCAAAGCCGACATCCTGGAAATCGACGAATTGCTGGCGGGCATAGACCGACATGGTCATCGTCGCCTCGGCATTGCCGGTCATGATGTACACGATGTCAAACACCCGCATCGCATCCAGCAGCCGGAAGATCACCGCAACGATCAGCGCCGGCTTGATGAGCGGCAGGGTAACGTGGAAGAACACCCTCACCGGATGAATGCCGTCCACGCGGGCCGCCTCGTAACAGTCGCGTGGCAGCATCTGCAGCGCAGCCAGCACCATCAGCGCGACGAAGGGGGTTGTCTTCCAGACATCGACTGCCACCACCGACCACAGCGCCAGATCGCTGGAGGCCAGCCAGGCCACCGGCGCCGAGATGAGGCCGAGCCGCAGCAGCGCATCATTCACGATGCCGAACTGGTCGTGCAGCATCCAGGCCCACATCTTGGCCGACACCACGGTCGGGATCGCCCAGGGGATCAGCACGGCGGCCCGCATCAGCGCCCGGCCGGGAAAGCTGGCATTCAGCACCAGCGCGATGATGACGCCGAACACCGTCTCGAAAAACACCGAGACCAGGGCGAACAACAGCGTGTTCTTGACCGCAACCCACCAGAGCGGGTCCGCCAGGATGCCGTAGGTGACGCCCCTGCTCTCCGCCAGGAAATTCTCCAGGCCGATGAAGCCGTAGTCGCCGAAGCGCGACAGCTCCGCATCGGTCAGGCTGAAATAGAAGGTGCGTGCCAGCGGCCAGGCGGCGACCAGCGCCAGCACCAGCAGCATCGGCGCCAAGAACAGCCAGGCAGAACGGATGCGAGCGCGGGTGAGGTCACTGGTCATATTCTGCCCCCTCCTCACCACTGGCCGCCACGGCTGAGCCGGAGCAGGTCGCGTTCCAGCTCGGCCAGGCGGGGTGCGGGCTCGATGCCTTTCGACAGGATTTCATGGATCGCCCGCGAGAAGGCGAAGGACACCCGGTTGTAGCGTGTGCCGGTTGCCCGCGCCGGACGTGGATTAGCGGTCTCGAAGGTCTCGTACAGCGTATCGAAGAAGGGGCTGACGCCCAGCACCTCCTGATCCTCATAGAGCGCCGGGCGTGTCGGGTTGTAGGAGCCACGCACCGCGCGCACCTTCTGCCGCTCGGCGCTGGTCAGGAACAGCACCAGATCGGCCGCCTCCGCCGGATGTTCGGAGAAACGCGATACCGCCAGATGCCAGCCGCCGAGACAGGCGCTGCGCTGGCCATCCGGCGATCCGGCGGGCAATGCCACGACGCCAACCTTGCCGCGCACCGGGCTGTCCTGCCCCTGTGCCAGCGACCAGGCATAGGGCCAGTTGCGCATGAAGACGGCTCGGCCGCTCTGGAACACGCCGCGCGCGGCCTCCTCGTCATAGTTCAGCACGCCGCGGGGGGAGATGCTGCCGACCCAGGAGGCGGCAAGGTCCAGTGCCGCCGCCGCGCGCGAATTGTTCACGGTGATCGTGCCGTCATCGGCGACAATGGTGCCGCCGCCGAAGGAATCGATCCATTCCAGCCCGTTGCAGGTCAGCCCTTCATAGGCCCGCCCCTGCCAGACATAGCCCCACAGATCACCATTGCCGGCCTCGCGTTCCGCCTGCTGCACGGTGCCGGCGATGGCGGTCAGTTCGGCCCAGGTTTCCGGCGGCGCGAAATCATGCTTTTCCAGCAGGTCACGGCGGTAGAACAGCACACCGGCATCGGTCCACCAGGGCAGCGCCACCAGCTTTCCATCCACCGTGTCATTCTCGATCAGATTCGGGAAATGCGCCTTCTCCGCACCGTCGCTATAGGGCGCAAGGTCGATGAAATAGCCGCCCAATATGCCCGGCCAGACGATGTCGATCTGGAACACGTCGATATCGTCGGCACCGGCCGCCAGCATCTGCTGGTAGAGTGCCAGCCGCTCGGTCGAGGAGTTGGGGGTGGAGACGATCTCCACCCGGTTGCCGGTCTGCTCCTCCCAGGCGGAAACGCCTTCGCGGCACAGTTCCAGCTCCACCCCGACGGCACCGCAGGAGATGGATATCTGCACGCCCTGCGCGGACGACGTGGCCGGAAGGCCGCAAACGCCCAGCAAGGACACCGCAAGAACGGCAAAAACCCTGCCGTCTATACTGGCGGGTGGACACCCCATGAAACCGTCCCTCTTTCCTCCTCTACAGCAGGCCTCGGCCTCAGGCCGCCGCCTCCGGCTTGGTGCGCAGCCCCTCGCCGATCTCGCCGAAGCGTTCCAGCGTATGGCGCGCCCAGCGCGAGACGTCGTAATGCAGGACATTCTGGTGCATCGCGCGCATGCGCTCCCGCTTCTCTTCCTCCGGCATGTCGAGCGCCTGGTCGAGGGCGGCATCCATCGCTCGCGCCGAATAAGGATTGGCGAGGACCGCCTGCGGCAGTTCGACGGCACAGCCGGTAAATTCCGACAGCACCAGTACGCCGAGATCGCCCTGCTTGGCCGCGACATATTCCTTGGCGACCAAGTTCAGCCCGTCGCGCAGCGGCGCGATCAGGCAGACATCCGCCATCTTGTAATAGGCAATCAGCCGGTCGAACGGGATGGCGTTGGAGAACAGGAAGACCGGCGACCAGCGCAGATTGGTGAAACGGCCATTGATGCGGCCGACCAGCGCCTCGATCTCGCGCTGCGTGTCACGGTAGATCTTCATGCCGCTGGCCGCCTGCACTGAGACCAGCAGCAACTTCACTTTGCCATGCAGTTCCGGGCGCCGTTCCAGAAGCCGTTCATAGGCCTGCAAGGTTTCCTTCATGCCCTTGGTGTAGTCGGTCCGCCCCACCGCCAGGATCAGCCGCTGGCCTTCCAGCTCCTCCCGGATGGTCTTCTGGATCTGCCGGCTGGGCTCGCCCTTCAGCAGTTCGGTGATGATCTCCGGGTTGGTGCCGACCGGGAAGGCATCGAGATTGACGCTCCGTCCCTTGTGGCTGAGGCGCACCGGCACATCCGGCTCCGACAAGGCCATCCCGCTCGGCGACATGCCGCTCTCGACGCGTACGGTTTCCGTCACCTCAACATCGCGCAGCGAGCGCGCGACATCGGCGAAGTTCTTGGAATAGCGCGGAATGTGAAAGCCGACGAGGTCGCAGTCCAGCAGGCTGTCCACAATCTCGGCCCGCCAGGGCAGCACGTTGAACACATCCGGAGATGGGAAAGGCGTGTGGTGGAAGAAGGCGATCTTCAGCGACGGCTTGATCTGCCGCAGATATTTCGGCACCAGCCACAGATTGTAGTCATGCACCCAGACCAGGGCGTCGTCCTCGGCCTGCGCGGCGGCGGCCTCGGCGAACAGCCAGTTCACCTCGCGGAAGGTATTCCAGTCGGCATTCTCGTAGCGGAACAGCCAGGGGAAGGAGTGCAGGATCGGCCACAGCGCCTCCTTCGAAGTGACGTGGTAGAAGCTCTTCACCTGCTCGGCCGTCAGCGGCAGGCGGGAGACCGCGTAATTGCCGTAGCTGTCCTCGATGCGGATGACGCGGTCGAACTTCTCCTGCTGCTTCGCCGACACCTGCTTCCAGGCAACCCAGGCGCCGCGCCCCTCGGCAATTCGGCCGAAGAAACTCTTCAGGGTCGGGACAATCCCGTTCGGGCTCTTGTTCTCCCGATAGACCCGCCGACCGTTCTCCACCGCCTCCTCATAGGGCTGGCGATGATAGACGATGACGAGATCCGATTTGGTCATGAGATGTTCTCCCCCTCCAGTGCCTTCGGATGCATGCGGAAATGCCGCAACGCATCGGCGATGCCCGCCGCCCCTGGCAGCGGGCTGCGATAGACCCAGTCATAGCCGTCGATGGCCTCGACCAGCTTCGGTTCGGAATTGCCGACGGCAACCCCTTTCAGCTTTGTCTCGAACAGCGACAGGTCGTTCAGCGTGTCACCGGCGACCAGCACACGGTCCTGCGGCAGGCCCAGCGCCGTGACGGTGCGCAGCAGCGTCGGCCCCTTCGCCACGCCCTTGGGCAGCACATCCAGGAAGGTTTCCGCCGACAGCAGCCAGTCGAAGCCGGCTTCCTCGATCTTGCGCAGTGTCTCGGGACGCAGGGAATCCGGCTGATAGTAATAGCTGACCCGGCGGTGAAACGGTGTGGGCTGCAGTTCCAGCCCCGGCTCGTCCGCCAGCATCTTGCGCACCCGGTCGCCGGCATCGCCCCAGCGTTCGCCAATCTCGTCCTGCACCTCGGCCAGCGGCGCGAAATCCTGGCCATTCACAATGGTGGTGCCGACATCGCCGATGATGTAGTGCGGCCGTGGCATGCCCGGCTGTGCGATGAGGCCGCGGATGAAGTCGAGATCGCGGCCGGTGACGAAGATCAGCAGCGCGTCGTCGCGCTGATTCAGATGCTCGTAGAGATCGCGGCGCTGTTCGTCGCTGCCGCCCAGAAAAGTACCGTCAAGATCGGTTGCCAGAATGAGATTGAGATTTTGCATTACACCATGTCGTTAGCTTGAAGATCATTCGCCGCCGAGGGGTGCGGCAGGATTACATGCGGTTCCAGTTCGCGGGATTCCGCCTTGATCGGCCGGGTCAGCAGTGCCTGCACAGCGTCGCGGATCGACAGCCCGTCATGCAGGATGGCATTCACCGCCTCGCAGATCGGCATCTCGACGCCAAGCCGGCGGGCGAGCTGGGTAACGGAGCGCGCATTCACGGCCCCCTCCGCGACCGATTTCTTACCCGCAAGTGCCTCTTCCGGGGTCATCCCCTGCCCCAGCGCCCGGCCAAAGGAGAAGTTGCGCGACTGCGTGCTGGAGCAGGTCAGTGTCAGGTCGCCGATGCCGGCCAGGCCGGTCACCGTCTCGCGCCGTCCTCCCAGCGCCTCGGCCAGGCGTTTCAGCTCGGCCAGGCCACGGGTGATCAACGCGGCGCGCGGGTTGGAGCCCATACCCAGCCCGTCGGCAATGCCGCAGGCTATGGCGAGCACGTTCTTTACCGCACCGCCAACTTCGACACCGACCGGATCGTCAGAGATGTAGGGGCGGAAACTCTCATTGCCGAGCGCCAGGCAGATCTTCGCCGCCAGGCTGGAACTCGCCGCCTCTGCCCCGCCGGCAGCATCTTCGGAGGCCACGGTGACCGCCGTCGGTTGGCCTTCCGCCACTTCCGACGCGAAACTGGGGCCGGACAGCACGGCCTGCGGCCGGCCCGGCATTTCCTCCGCCACGATATCAGACATCAGCTTGCCGCTGTCGGTCTCGATGCCCTTGGCGCAGATCACCACCGGCACGCCGGCGGCCAGCACCGCCTCGACAGCGCGCGCCATGCCCCGCAGGAACTGCGACGGCACGACGAGGATTACCAGCCCGGCCTGCGCGACCACGGCGGACAGATCGCCGCTGACGGCAATCTCCGCTGGTATGGGATAATCCGGCAGGAACGGATTGCGGCGGTCCCTCGCGACCGCCTCAACGACGTCGGCCTCCCGCGCCCACAGCGACACGCGCCGACCGGCGCGGTGCGCCGTCATCGCCAGCGCCGTGCCCCAGGCCCCGGCGCCGATCACCGCGACCTTGTCCAACGGGGCCTCCGCCATAAGCCTGTTGTCGGCCTCGCCTTCTCGTGTATCCATGGCTCGTGTATCCATGGCTGAACCGTTGGCGGTCACGGCCGCTCTCCCTTGTCGCGCAGCATTGAAAGTCGATATCGAATAGGATGGTTGCCATGATTATAGTGGAAACCTCGTTAATTTCCACCCCCTACGGTTTCACCCCTTTCTGAAAGAGCTCCACAGAGAAAAGACCGAAATAAATGAATGAAAATATATACACTTTAATTGCGGATATTTTGAGATCGATTACCGAATAATCTAATTATTCAGCACGCCGATTGCTGTATTTTTCTATGGAGGATTAATGAACGACTGGTGGCGTGGCGCCGTTATTTACCAGATTTATCCAAGAAGCTTCCAGGACAGCAACGCCGATGGCATTGGCGACCTGCCCGGAATCCTGCGGCGCATTCCCTATGTCGCCCAGCTTGGTGTCGATGCGATCTGGATATCCCCCTTCTACCGCTCGCCCATGATCGATTTCGGCTATGACATTGAGGATTACCGGGAGGTCGATCCGATCTTCGGCACGCTGAAGGATTTCGACCTGCTGCTGGCCGCCGCGCACCGGCACGGGCTGAAAGTCATCATCGACATGGTTCTGAGCCACACCTCGATCCGGCATCGCTGGTTTCAGGAATCCCGCCGCACGCGCGGCAATCCCAAGGATGACTGGTATGTATGGGCCGATCCCCGGCCTGATGGCACCGCACCGAACAACTGGCTGTCGATGTTCGGCGGGCCGGCCTGGACCTGGGAGCCGCGCCGCGAGCAATATTACCTGCATAATTTCCTGCCGGAGCAGCCGGACCTGAACCTGCACAATCATGAGGTGCAGGAGGCGCTGATCACCGAATGCCGTTTCTGGCTGGAACGTGGAGTGGACGGTTTCCGGCTGGATGCCTGCAACTTTCTGATGCATGACCCGCTGCTGCGCGCCAACCCGCCGCGCCCGCCGGAGGCACCGCCGACCGACGGGGTGAAGCCCAACAACCCTTATAACCGGCAGCTTCATATTTACGACAAGACCCAGCCGGAGGCTCTTGATTTTCTTCGCTATCTGCGTAACGTGACACAGGAATATGGCGATATCGTCCTGATTGCTGAGATCGCCGCCGACGACAGCCTGAAGGTGATGCAGGAATATGCTGGCCTGGGTGGCCCGCTGCACACCGCCTATTCCTTCGCGCTGCTGGGCGAGACGCTGGACACGCAGCTGCTGCCGGAGACCTTCTTCCCGTTCCACGACAGCCGCCGGCATGGCTGGCCAAGCTGGGCGTTCAGCAACCATGACGTGTCACGTGTCGCCACGCGCTGGGGCGGACGCGATGCCCCAGACGCCTATTGCAAGCTGCTGATCGCAATGCTGACCTGCCTGCGCGGCACGATCTTCCTCTATCAAGGCGAGGAGCTGGGCCTGCCCGAAGCCGATGTCCCCTATGAGCAGATCAAGGACCCTTACGGCCTGAACTTCTTTCCGGATTTTCCGGGTCGTGACGGCTGCCGCACGCCGATGCCCTGGGACGATAATGACCGGCATGCCGGCTTCTCCACGGTCGATGGCTGGCTGCCGGTGCCGAACGAGCATCTGCGCCGCTCCGTCGGCGCGCAGGAGGCCACCGCCGATTCGGTACTGAGCTTCACCCGCAATTTCCTGCGCTGGCGAAAAGGCCAGGCGCCCCTGATCCTGGGCGGCATCGACTTCCTGGCAACGGAACGAAACCTAGTGGCCTTCACCCGGACGCTGGGCGAGGAAAGGCTGCTTGCCGCCTTCAATCTTGACGGCACATCCCGCACCCTGCCGCTTCCCGGACCGGTCCGGGAGGAGATGCTGAACCACGGCCTGCCACAAGGCGAAGTGACGGATGGCCAGATACAGCTGCCGCCCTTCGGTGCCTTCTTTGCGCTGCTCAAATAGGCACCGGCCAAAAATCTTACCCTGAAGCGTATTGATGGTTAATTCACAACCAAAGATGGGCTAACCTTGTCTTGTGCCGGCTGGCACGCGGATGGCTTGCCGGACGGAGCGTGACAGTGGCCAAGGGCGAAACCTCGAATGGCGGTGCTTCGCCCACGCATCCCGGAGTGTCAGTCACTCCGGCGCGCCGCCGGTCCCGGCCCTTGCGCAAGGTGCTGCGGGCGCGGCGCCGGCTGAGGCAGGCACTGACGCGGCCCGTCTACACGCTGCACTGGTATCCCTTTGGCACGCCGGTCATCCGCTGGGCCGATCTTATCGGGCTGACGGCCCTGCCCGCCATTTTGCTGACCCTGCTGGTCGCGCTTCTCGACCCGTTCGAGCTGACCGAGAAAACCCAGCTGGAATCGGACGCCTTCTTCTACCAGATCATCCGGCCAGACTATCCCGACACGGCGCGCGACGACATCACGGTCATCCTGATGACAGATCAGGATCTGGCATCCTTTGCCGAGGAATCGCCGGAGATGGGCGTCTGGCCGCCGCCCTATTCCGTCTATGCCCGCATGCTGGAGGTGATCCTCGATTTCCAGCCGAAGACGGTGTTTGTCGATGTCGGCTTCCTGAGCCGCCGGGAGGCGCCGGGATATGACCGGCTGCAATCGGTGCTGCATGATTACATCATCTATCATGACGAACCGGTGCCGCTGTTCCTCTCGGGCGGCGAAAAACGTGACGGCATGGACCGCACGATCATCTTCGATCTGCCCGGCCCGTCCGTCGCCGAGGTCAGCGTCACGCACAACCCGGCCTATTATCCGCTCTACGATTTCCGCAATGACCGTTTGTCGGCGGCCTGCGCCCTGTTTCGCAGCGGCAGGGGGCTCGATCTCGCAGCACCCGAAAGCTGCATTGCCAATGACGACGCGAACCAGCTTATGTCAGTGGTCTGGCCGCCGCGCGGCAGCAGCAGCCAGGGGGCGGGCATCTTCGCCTGCCGCAACCTGCCGGAAAGCCGTATCCAGCGCGTCATCGGCGCCTTTCTGGGGATGGCCGGCCTCGACTTCCTCGGCATCGCCCCCAGGAATGTGGCCAGCGGTTCGCCCTATCGCCAGACCTGCCCGCCGCATGTGACGCTTGCCGCGGGCGACCTGCACAGGCAGGGCGGCGATGTGCTGGAACGGCATCTCGCGGATAAGTACGTCCTTATTGGCAGCAGCTTCGCCATGGCGGACGATCTGATCGCCCTGCCGGCGCATCAGCCCCTGCCCGGCGTGTTCTGGCACGCGATGGCACTGGATAATCTTCTGGTCTATGGCGACGGGGCGGACGGCAGCCGCTATGTCCGCCATGACAGCGCCACCCTGTTCGGGCCGCTGACCCACAGCCTGGCGATGAATATCGTCACGCTGATCATCATCCAGATCCTGACCTCAATCTTCCTCAGGATACTGGATGCAACAAAGCTCTCCTTCCCATCCGGCGCGGGCTTCGGACGTGTACTTTTTGGCGCCGCCGGTTGGCTGATCTTCACCGCCCTTATCATCCTGATGGGCCTGGGCGTAATCTGGGCCACGAAGATCGCCCTCGCGCTGTTCGCCTTCGAGCAGCTGAAACTCGCCCCGATCAACCTGTGGGGCATCTTCACCGCCACAGCGGCCCGCACCATCATCCACCTGCCAAAGAGCCTGGCCGCCATGAGTGGCCTTGTCCTGCTGCGCTATCTCGCGCGCCGGGGCGGCTCCCGGCTATCTGCATAGGAGGTACCGATGAAGCTCTTTCCCCGCGCACTCCTGTCTGCCGTCTGCGTGATTACGCTGCACTTTGTTGCGACACCAGCGATGGCGGAGCCGACCCAGGTGCTCGCTGTTAAGTCGAAGAAGCTGAACCTTTACGGGGCCGCCGATGGCCCACGGGTGGAGGCCCTGCCCGGCGAACAGGTAAAAACGCCCATCGCCATCCTCGAAGTCGCGCCGAACAACCGGCTGAAAGTGGAGATCGGCGGCAAGCCTTACTGGCTGGCGCCGCACCAGGTCGAAACGGACGAAAAAATCACGGTCGAGGTCCGCTGCCGCGATCAGGTGTCGAGCTATGCCTCGACACGCGGTAACCTCGAAAAATGCAAGCCCTAGGAGCCAGCGATGACATCTCCCCGCCCCTTGATACTTGTCCTCGCGGCCGTCCTGGCACTGGGCACGCTCTGGCCGGTCAACGCCGCGCACGCCTTTTTGGACCGAATCCTGCCCAGTACCGACACCAAGGACGAGTTTGACGGGCGCTTCATCGACACGCTGACGCCCGGCGCCTGGAAGCCGCCGCTGGAAGCCGCGATGCGGGAAGCTGCGGAGAAATCCTCAGACTCCCCGTCCAGCTTCAGCTTCGGCGGCAGCGGCGACGATGTCAGTTCTGTCGAGGACAAGATCGGGGCGAAAAATGCCATCCGGCCGGAATTCGAGGAAATTCCCGGCCTGACCATGCTGCGCATGGACGAACGCGGAATCGTCGTTCTGCCGGCGTTGGACGCCTATCTTGCCGGCATCGCGCGGCGGCTGCTGGAACCCTCGCCCATTACCGGTGCGCCGATCACCGTCTATGTCACCGCCAGCGAGCGCTATGGCGAAGCCAAGGCACTGCCGGATGGCACCATCGCCATCCCGATGGCCTCCATCCTGCAAGCGGACAGCGAGGACGAGCTGGCCGCCCTGCTGGCGCATGAAATCAGCCATGTGCTGCGCGGCCATCACGACCTTGACTGGTTCGAGCAGCGCCAGGGCAACCTCGTCTCGGGTGCAGAGTTGATGCTGGGCCTTGCCTCAGGCCTCGCGCAGCAGGTCGGCAAGGGCAACGAGATGGCGGCCAAGGCCGCGCGTATCCTGATCGTGGCGGAGGCCACCATGGCGGCGACCTCCAAAGGACTGTTCCCCAGCTGGACGCGCGAACATGAGGATGAGGCGGACCTGCTCGGGCTCGATCTGCTGATCGCCGCTGGCTACAATTATGATGGCATGTTCACGCTGATGCAGAAGATGGAAGAAGCGGAACTCATCGAAGCCAGCAAGCCCGATCCCTATCAGGAAGCCAGGAAGGCGCTGGAAGAGGAAATCCAGCAGCAAACCAACCAGGGCAATATCGGTGCTGCGCTGGGTAATGTGCTGCAGGCGGCGACGCTGGAATTCGGCACCGCGCTCAATCGCGCCTCCGCCGATCATCGCAGCGCCACGGACAGGCTAGAATCCATCCGCGATTATTTCGACCGGGAGTATGCCGACGAGATTCCGCCGGCCATGACCGCCCTGCCGCTCGAACAGGTGCGCAAGTCGAGGGAATTCATCGAATTCGCGGAGGCCTACAAGGATGCCAGCGAGGCGCTGGACCTTGCAGAAAAGGGCGAGCTGTCCGCCGCCGAGAAAGCCGCCCGCAGCGCCGTGAGTGGCCCGTACAAGAACCACGCCTGGACCCGCTATGCCTTCTACAAGGTGCGGCTGGAACAGGGGCACCGGGACCGCGCGATGCAGAATCTTGAACTGGCGCTGAACGACCCTTATGTGCCGCTGTCAGTCTATACCGAACTGGAAAAGATGAACCGCAAGGCCGGCTCCATGGACAGCGCCGCGCGGGTTCTGGCCAGCGCCTGGGAGGAATTCCAGCGCCCGGCGGCCCTCTACCCGCCGTTGATCCATCACCACCAGCGCAAGGGCGAAAAGGCGCGCGCGCAGGAACTGGCCATCGAATGCGCCTTCAAGAACCGCGAAGTGGCGAAAATCTGCCGGACCGCGGCGGAAGGCCGCGACCCGGACATGGCAAGGACACAGAGCTGGCTACAGGCCCTGCGCTAGCGCCGGACTGTAGGTCGGCTACCAGAGCGGCGCCTTGTCCATGGTGGAGACATGGGCGGCGACGACCTTCCAGCCGACATCGGGGAAGCGCACCCAGGTCTGGCTCTGGCGGCCGATCAGATCCTTGTCGCGGATCTTGAATTCCAGGTTGGTAGTGGCGAAGTCGCGGCCCAGCGTCATAATCTCCAGGCGCAGCCGCTTTTCCTTGATGCCCGGTCCCTTTGGCCGGCGCACCCGGTGCTGGTGGATTTCATCGAAGCCATAGCCGTTTTCGTGCATGGCGTAGCGGATGGTCAGCGGACTGTTCCAGAAGGTGTCGTCCAGCACATCGACATCCTTCTCCGCCAGCGCCTTCTCGTAACGCTCGAACAAGGCCGTCACTTCGGCCAACACCTCGGGAATGTTCGGGGTCATGTCGGTCATCGCTTTTCCTCCATCGCTTTCGCTACGGCAATCAGGGTCGCGTCGGTACCGGGGCCGCCCAGGACCGACAGGCCGATGGGCAGCCCGTCCACCATCGAGCCCGGCAAATTCACCTGCGGCATGCCGGCCAGCCCACCATGCGCGCACAGGCACAGGATGCGGTCGCGGTCGGCCTGCTGGTCCGGTACGCTGCGCCCGCGCAAGGGCGCCGGGAACGGCGTCGTCGGCAGGCACAGGATGGTGCCCGCCGGCAGCAGATAGCGCAGCCGGCCGCGCACCTCCTGCCGCATCAGATTGGCCCAGTTGCGTTCCTCCTGCGTCACCTGCGAGCCGGCGATCAGCCCGCGCGCGACGGTAAAGGCCAGGCGCGGATTCGCGGATTCCAGCCAGGGCTGGAAGGTCTGCCACGCCTCATAGGGCTGCAGCACGCGCTGCGCCCGCCCCCAGACCGACAGGCCCGGCGGCGCCATCAGCACCTCCTCGGAAGCGCCGAGCAGCGAAGAGAGCCGCTCCACCATCGGACGCAGGGCGGCGGCGAGCGCCTCATCCGCGAAGCCGAAGGCGTCGGTCGCGATCAGCAGCTTCGTGGGCAGCGCTTCCGGTATCGCCTCCTGCAGCAGGACCGCGGACACCCGCGCGAAGGTTGCGGCGTCGCGGGCAAACCAGCCGGCTGTATCGGAACTCGGTGCCTGCGGCATAAGACCTGCGACGCTGACCCGTCCATGCGTCGGGCGGATGCCGTACAGCCCGCAGAAGCTGGAGGGCACGCGCACCGACCCGCCGGTATCGGTCCCCAGCGCGGTGTCGCACAGCCCGGCCGCCACGGCGGCGGCGGAGCCAGAGGATGACCCGCCAGGCACCCGGTCGGGTGCGGCACTGTTCAGCGGCGTGCCGTCATAGGCACTCTCGCCGAAAATACCGAGCGAGACCTCGTCGGTGATCGTCTTGCCGATCAGCGTGGCGCCGGCATCGAGCAGCGCCTGAACCGTCCAGGCATGCGCCGTCGGAACGCGATAGTTCTTCGCCCAGTCATGGTTGCCGCCGCCGGTCGGATGACCCGCCACATCGAACAGATCCTTCGCCGCGAAGCTGAGGCCGGAGAGCGGCCCGCCCGGCTTGCCTTCGATCCTGACCGACGTTCCCGGCACGAAGGCGTTTATCCGATCCTGCACCTGCGACCCTCCCCTGCGTGATTGATCCTCGACAAAACGAACAGCTGCCGGAAGGATGCAGCGAACCAACCGCAGCCGGATTGCGACCCTTCATGGAGATCTTGCTCGATATCATCGTCCCGGTTTTCGGGATCGTGTTCCTGGGCTATGGCGTCGCCCGATTCGGCCTGTTCTCGGAGGGAGCCACCAAGGGCCTCAGCACCTTCGTGTTCAATTTCGCGATCCCGGCGCTGATGTTCCGCGCCATGGCGACGCAGGACTTCCCCGAGGAAGTCGAATGGGGCTTCCTGATCGCCTATTTCGGCGGCGGCTACATCGCCTGGGCAACCGGCCTGCTGGTCAGCAAATATGTGTTCAAGCGCGATTTCGCGACCGCCTCCATCGTCGGCATGGGTGGCGCCTTCGGCAACACGGTGCTGCTGGGTATCCCGCTGATCCTGACGATCTATGGCGATGCAGGCGCGCTGCCGGTGTTCCTCATCATCGCTTTCCATTCCTGGCAGCTGATGTCTGTCATCACCATCCTGATCGAGGGCTCGCGCGGCAACCGACAGGAGATTTGGCAGATTCCGCGCAACATCGCCAACGGGCTGGTGCGCAACCCGATCATCGTCGCCGTGCTGCTGGGGCTGGCCTGGCATTTCAGCGGCTTCGAGCTGCCGAAGGTGGTGGATCAGCTGACCGCGACGCTGGGCCGGGCCGCCCTGCCCTGCGCCATCTTCGCCATGGGGGCATCGCTGGCCGGCTACCGCATCGGCGGCGCGGTGCTGGGCGAGGCGACGCTGATGACGGTTCTGAAGCTGGGGCTGCACCCGCTGATGGTGTTCCTGATCGGCCACTTCATCTTTGATCTGGAGCCGCTGTGGCTGCATGTCGCGGTGATCGTGTCCTCGGTACCGGTCGGCGTGAACGTCTATCTGTTCGGCGCGCGCTACACTGCCGGCGATGCGCAGGCGGCAACCGCGATCATCCTGTCCACCACCCTGTCGGTGGCGACGATGACCCTGCTGCTGTCGTTCCTGGGCGTGCGCTGACCTCACCACCCGCGCCCGCTACCACCAGCGCCCGTTCAGCACGATCCCGCCGCAGCGCAGATGCTGCTTGCCCTTGTGCGTCTCGCCGGTCGAATCGCGGAAATCGAAGCTGCCCTCCTCGACCTCCAGCACCGTCGCATCACCCAGCAGGCCGGGCTTCAGCGTGCCGCGATCGTCGAGATTCACTGCCTTTGCCGCGTTGATCGTGCTGGCGCGGATCACCTCCACCAGCGGCACACCGATGGCCATGAATTTCGACATGGTGGAGAGCTGGTCGAAGGCCGGCCCCTGGATCGACAGCACATGCACGTCGCTGGAGATCACATCCGGCAGGAAGCCGTGCTTCAGCATCGTCAGCGCGGTCTCGAAGCCGAAGCTGCCCTTGCCATGGCCGATATCGAAGATCACGCCGCGTTCGCGTGCCTCCAGCACATCGTCATGGATGTTCATGTCGCCGGCGACCGGGCTGTTCGGGAAGGGCCGGAAGCAGTGCGTCAGGATATCGCCCTTGCGCAGCCGCGGCATGACCTCGCTGCGGTAGGGCGGCGGCGAATCGAGATGCACCATGACCGGCAGGCCGGCGTGATCC